>QMQC01000045.1 GCA_003648875.1 Actinomycetota bacterium | reverse complement strand
TCCTGGTCGGCACACGCGAGGTCATGGTCGGGCCCTTTGGGAATGCAGGACTCGTCGTGATCGTCGAAGATGGACGCAGGGTGATGCGATCACCAGCAACACCCACACTGAGCGTGAGGGAGGTGATCCTTCGCAGAGCGATCGCTGAGCCATTCAATGTCGTGCTCCACGGCCCTGTTCCAACGCTCGAAGCTATCTACCATGGAGCCCGTGTCGAAGCCGCACCGGGAAGGCAGTGGCCCGTTGTGGAGGTCGTCGATCGCTCGGATGATCCACCAGGTGGAGGATTGTTGACAGAGCGGACAAAGACAGCGATCAGATGGACGACTGCTGCCCGGGAGCGCACCTTCGTGTTGGTGGGTTCTCGTGGCTATGCCCCAGCTTTCAGATGCGTTGCATGTGGCGACGTCCGAAGATGCCTGACGTGCAGGAGCGCTGCGTCACGCGACGATACCTGTAGACGCTGTGGGGCAGGTCTCGACGCATGCGCCAACTGCAACGGTGCGCAGTTCCAACCTCTCGGAGCAGGAATCGGCCGAATCGTCGACGATCTCGGGCAGTTGGTCGGTGATGAAGTGGGGAGAGTGGGGGATGAGAAGCTCGTTACCGTCGGTTCTGAAAGAGACCTGATCGGCATCCGCAACATCGGCTTGGCAGTGGCGGTTGATGTTGATGGGTTCACCATGGCTCCTCATTATCGGGCAGCTGAAGACGCGCTGCGGCTGCTTGTGAGACTTGCCCAGACAGTTCAGCGGGGAGCGGGTCATCGATGCCTCGTCCAGACATCCGCCCCGAACCAAGAAGTGATAGAGGCGTTGGTCAAGGGCCGCTCGGAACCGTTCTTGGGGAGAGAGCTGACGTCTCGCAAGGAGTTCGGGTTTCCGCCGGCGGGTTCGCTCATCGCGATCGAGGCTGACAAGGCACACGACCCAGAGTCCCTCCTCTCCGAAGGGCTGATGGCCGTGGCAACGATTCTCGGCCCTGTTCCGGTTCGCGATCGAATTCGCTGGCTGATACAGGGTCGCGATCTTGAACGGGCGCGTCTTGCGCTTCGACCGATTCTCACGACCCTGAGGGGGCGGGGGGCCAGGGTGAGAGTGGATGTGGACCCGATCGACCTGTGAGTTCTGGGCCGACCACCGATCGGTCACACTGTCCGCCGGACAATCGACCGACGACAGAATCGCCTGTTCACAAGTACGCTCCTTCCATGGCCATGTATCCGGTACGCACCTTTCCTGACCCGGTGCTTTCGATGAGCGCGTCGATCGTGTCTGTGTTCGACGACGACTTGTCGCGCCTTGTCGAGGACATGGTGGAGACGATGTACGAGGCACCCGGAGTCGGCCTTGCTGCACCACAGATTGGTGTGCTGAAGAGGGTGTTCGTCGCTGACATTGGTGACGGACCCTTCGCAATGGTCAACCCGCAGATCGTTGAGACATCGGGAAGATGGAAGTTCGAGGAAGGGTGTCTGTCAGTGCCCGATCGGTTCTGGCTGATCAAGAGGGCGGACTATGCACGAGCCGAAGGCGTAGGGGTGGATGGAATGCCAGTGATGTTTGAGGGCGACGAACTGCTCGGTAGGGTGCTTCAGCACGAGATCGACCATCTCGACGGCACACTGTTGTTGGCGCGCCTCAGCACGCGCGTTCGCAAGCAGGTGCTCAAGGAACTTCGTGAAGAGTCGCTCGGCTCGAAAAGGATCCCGTGATGGGTGCCGTATTCCTCGGAACACCTGCCGCCGCCATTCCAAGCCTCGCAGCCTTGGCCGATGTTGAAGACATCGATCTTGTGATCACACCACCGGACAGAGGCGCATCGCGCGGGAAGATCAAGACAGCATCGCCCGTCAAGACGGCGGCGAGGCAATTCGGATTCGCAGTGTCCCAGCCGGAGTCCCCACAAGAACTCAGCGAGGTGCTGGTTGAAGGGGGTTTCAACGTTGGCGTGATAGTTGCATATGGCCGGATTCTCACCCCCGTGATGCTGGCGGCTGTCCAATTCGGATTCCTCAATGTTCACTTCTCGCTGCTTCCGAGATGGAGGGGTGCTGCGCCGGTTGAACGAGCGATCGAGGCAGGGGACGAACGGACCGGAGTCACACTCATGAAGGTCGACGAGGGACTCGACACCGGCGCGATTCTCGGTGAGATTGCGACGCCGATTGCGTCGAACGAAACCGGAGGAAGCCTCACCGCTCGGCTGTCCTACCTCGGTGCTTCGCTCGTGGACGGAACGATGCCTGAGTATCTCAATGGCCGAAGGAGGCCGGTGTCCCAGATCGCGTCAGGCGTCTCCTACGCAGAGCGATTGACGAAGATCGGAGCGCAACTGACCTTGGGCGTCGATGCAGCAAAGGCTGAGCGGCGGGTCCGTGCCTTTCAGCCCCGCCCGTGCGCGTGGGTCGAGACCGCCGAGGGACCACTGAGGATTCACGCAGTCTCAACCACAGATATCGAGATCGATCCGGGGACGATCACTCTCGTGGGCACACGCATAGTCGCAGGGTTCGCCAACGGTGCACTCGAGCTCCTTGTTGTCCAGCCTCCCGGTAAACCGAAACTCAGCGCGTCGGCATGGATGCACGGCAGGCGAGGAGAACCAATCAGGTTCAAATAGCGATCGGGGACCGACCTTTGGTCCCGGCCATCAGAACGAACACGAGCTCCGGCTGACCGCAACACACTAATCGATCACGAACGTCGATGGATCGAAGTCCGAGTCGGGGTACCTGAGGTCCATTCGCTTCAACGTGTCGACGAGGATCCGGGAGACAACGAGATTCCGGTACCACTTGGAATCCGATGGGACGACATACCACGGAGCGGCCTGCGTTGAGGTTCGAGAGATGGCATCCTCATACGCCTCCATGTATTCATCCCATTTCCCCCGTGATGCCAGGTCGTTCGGGTCGAATTTGTAGTTCTTGGAGGGATCATCGAGACGTTTCTGAAGACGTACCTTCTGCTCTTCCTTCGATATGTGGAGCATGATCTTGACGATCACTGTTCCTTCGTCGGTGAGCATCGCCTCGAAGTTGGCGATGTGCTCGTATCGTCTCGACCACACGTCTTGTGGTACGACGTTGTTGACTCGCACCACGAGCACGTCCTCGTAGTGGCTACGGTTGAACACTGCTATTCGTCCTCTCGCCGGAGCACGGAGGTGGATTCGCCAGAGGTAGTCGCGTTCGATTTCGCGTGGACCGGGAACGCCGAAGCCGATTACATCGACTCCCTGTGGATTGACGCCTGAGAACACCTTTCGGATCGTTCCATCCTTGCCACCGGTGTCCATTGCCTGGAGAACCACAAGGAGAGCATGTCTGCCGTCAGCCCAAAGCAGTCGTTGCAATTGCGAGAGCTCGGAGTTCATCTCCCTCAGCAGGGAGAGGGACGTACCTTTCCTGATGTTGGGGTAAGCGCTCTTCTCCCGCGGATCGATCGCTGAGAGGTCGACACGATGCCCTGTCTCGATTCTGTAGAGATCCATTCGTGGATTCCTTTCCCCGCTGTTGCACGATACCCATTTACACTCGCTGGCAATGAGAACTCCGCCACGCATAGCGCCGTCGATCCTCGCAGCCGACTTCGCCCATCTTGGGAGGGACATCGAGGCGATCAGCGACCACGTAGATCTCCTCCACGTCGACGTGATGGATGGCCACTTCGTTCCAAACATCTCGCTCGGTCCGCCGGTCATAGCATCCCTTCGCGGGTCAACCGATCTGTACCTGGATTGTCACCTCATGATCTCGGATCCGTTGTCATACCTCGAGCCGATCAAACAAGCAGGAGCCGATGGTGTAACGGTCCACATCGAGGCAGTGCCAAACCCCAATCCCGTTGCCGCCGAGGCTCGGTTGCTCGCATTGGATTTTGGACTCGTCGTCAACCCTCCCACCCCGATATCAGCGATCGAGCCGTATGTCGAAATGGCCTCCATGGTCGTCGTCATGAGCGTGCACCCCGGATACGGAGGCCAATCCTTCATTGCAGATGTATTGCCCAAGATCGAGCATTTGAGAGAAATCATTGACTCTCAGGCACTCCCGACCGATATAGAGGTCGACGGGGGCATTGACCTCCGCACGGTAGGTCCGGCCAGAGAGGCCGGAGCGGACGTGTTCGTCGCAGGGACATCCGTGTTCCGGGCAGACGATCCGGTCGAAGCCGTGAAGAAGCTGCGTACAATTCTGAACCGGGAGTGACATGACCGAACGGATCCTCGTCGTAGACGACGACCCGGATATCTTGAAGTTCGTGGAGATGAACCTCGAGCTCGATGGCTTCGAGGTTGATCTTGCGGGTGGGGGTCGTGAAGCCCTCGAGAAGGCGAAGGCATCACCACCTGATCTCATGCTGCTCGACGTCATGATGCCCGAAATCGACGGGCTCACGGTCCTGAGGCGAATGCGATCTGATCCATCGACAGCGAGCATCCCCGTGATTGTGTTGACCGCAAGGAGCCTTGCTGAAGATCGCGTCAAGGGGCTCGACCTGGGTGCGGACGACTACATAACAAAGCCTTTCGATCTCGAAGAACTCATTGCGAGGATCCGCACCGTGCTGAGGCGGAGCCAGCAGATGCGGGACCTTTCTCCGCTGACCGGGCTGCCCGGCAACTTTCAGATAGCAAGCGAACTCGAACGACGTATCGAGAAGGAGAAAGACTTCGCCGTTGTTCACGCCGATCTCGACAACTTCAAGGCGTTCAACGACCACTACGGATTCATGCGAGGCGATGCCGTCATCAAGTTCACGGCGAAGGTCCTCAACGACGCTGCTGAAGAGATCGGCGAAGAGGACGCATTCGTCGGCCATGTGGGTGGTGACGACTTCGTAGCGGTCGTGAACGACCACAACGCCGAGGCATTCTGCGAGCACATCGTCGTGAATTTCGATGACGGGATACTCGACTTCTACGATACCGCCGACGCCCTGCAGGGATACATCGAGGTCACGGACAGGAGGGGAGAGCGCCACGCTTTCCCTGTTTGCTCACTCTCGATGGGCGTTGCCACGAGTGCACGAAAGGCCATCTCCAGTGAGTGGGAGGCATCTTCGGTCGCATCGGAGATGAAGGAGGTTGCCAAGCGGACACCGAGAACCAACTATCAGATCGATAGGCGGACCTGAGGCGGTTCGTAGTACGTACTTCGTACTACCTTCTTTGTTACATACCTCTTTCAGGGCAGGGTGCAATTCCCGACCGGCGGTGAAAGTCCGCGACCCCCAGTTCTGGGGCTGACCCGGTGAAACCACGGGACCGACGGTGAGAGTCCGGATGGGAGAAAGGGGACGCTTGATGCGTCGCGTTGGAGACAACCAAGTCGCCAGCACGAGCGTGGACGAGCTGATGCGACAGGCGATCGCGGCAACCCGGTCAACGTATCCGCATCCGAATCCACGTGTCGGAGCTGTGCTCCTATCGCCACACGGCGACGTTCTGGCCGTGAGTGCCCACGAATCCCCCGGTCAGCCTCACGCCGAGGTTCTTGCCCTCAACCTCGTCGACGTCGATTCCGCCGCCGTGCTCGTCGTCACGCTTGAGCCCTGCAGCCACCATGGTCGGACACCTCCCTGCACCGAGGCAATCATCCAAGCGGGAATCACCAGAGTCATCGTGGGGGCGACGGATCCGGACCGAAGAGTCTCAGGGAACGGAATCAAAAGACTGAGGGAGGCGGGAATCGACGTGTCCGTTGGTGTTCTGCACGATGAAGTCGTAGCCAATGACCCGGGGTACTTCCATCATCGTGCCAGCGGAATTCCGAGGGTCACGCTGAAGCTCGCGGCGACCCTGGACGGTCAGTCCGGAGCGCAAGACGGCACGTCGAAGTGGATCACGTCCCCCGAGGCACGCGAAGACGCGCACAGACTTCGATCTGAGAATGATGTCATCATCGTCGGGGCCGGAACGGTGGTTGCCGACGACCCAGCTCTCACGGTTCGCCTCGACGGCTTCGAGGGTCCGCAGCCGCGACCCGTGATCATCGCCGGTACCAGAACTCTGCCTACCGGCCTGCAGCTCCTGAACCGCGACCCGATCATCTACAAGGCAGGAGGTTCACAGACGGTCGATCCGGTCAAGGTCGTCAAGGATCTCGGGCAACGGGGCATTGTGTCAGCGATGATCGAGGGTGGTCCCAGCATCGCAGCCTCGTTCCTGGCGGCTGGCGTAGTCGATCAGATCGTTTGGTACATAGGCGCAAAGCTTGCGGCGGGTACTGGAATCCCTGCGCTGCCAGGCGATTTCGCGACGATGGCGGACGCCACAGATATCACGATCGACCATGTCGATCGAGTGGGACCAGATGTCAAGATTTCGGCAACGATAAGCAAGGAGGGATGATGTTCACAGGCATCGTCTCAGAACTCGGAACGGTCGCCTCCGTGGAGCCGCTCGACGGAGCATCGAGTCTGACGGTCACAGCTCCTGACACCGTGGGCGACGTCTCTATCGGCGACTCGATAGCGGTCAACGGCGTCTGCCTCACGGCTGTGGCGGTTGATCGGACTGCGTTCACGGTTGAGATCGTGCAAGAGTCGCTGCAACGGAGCTCGCTCGGGTCGTTGAGAGAAGGTGACTCCGTGAACCTGGAACGCCCGATGGTGGCCGGTGGTCGATTCGACGGCCACATAGTCCAGGGCCACGTTGACGGTGTCGGTCTTCTGGAGGAGATCCGACGCGAGGGCGACGCCTCTCGCTACCGGATCTCGCTACCACCCGGCCTGGAGCGCTACATCGTTGAGAAGGGCTCGATCGCTGTGGACGGCACAAGCATGACCATCACAGCAGTATCAGACGTTCAGTCGGATGAGCCGTGGTTCGAGATCGTCGTGATACCCCACACACTCGACGCAACGGTTCTCGGAAGGGCCGACATCGGGTCACCGATGAACCTCGAGGTCGATGTGATAGCCAAGTATGTCGAGCGCCTTGTCGGGGGTGTGACATGAAACTGTCACCCATCGAGCCAGCCATTGCTGCATTCGCAAGAGGCGAGTTCGTGCTTGTCGTCGATAGCGAAGACAGGGAGAACGAGGGTGATCTGATTGTTGCGGCGCAGCTGGTGACCCCCGAACAAATCGCATTCATGGTCAGACACACCTCCGGCCTGATCTGCCTACCGATGACGGGACAGCGACTCGACGAACTCGACATCCCCATGATGGTGATGGAGAACACGGAGGCTCATAGCACGGCGTTCACGATCTCCATCGACTATGCGCCTGAGACCACGACAGGTATCTCCGCAGCGGACAGAGCCCGGACGATTCGCGCCACAGTGGATTCCGCCACCAAGCCATCGGATTTCTCAAGACCTGGTCACATCTTCCCGCTCCGCTACCAGGAAGGTGGCGTCCTCGTCCGAACGGGTCACACAGAGGCTTCCGTGGATCTTGCGAAGCTTGCCGGCCTCCATCCGGCCGGTGTGCTGTGCGAACTCGTCAACGATGACGGCACGATGGCACGGGGCGAGACTCTTGTTCGATTCGCAGCCGAGCACGACATCGTCATGATCTCAATCGATGATCTCGTTGCGTTTCGATGGAGAACCGAAGGTCTGGTCACGCGTGAGTCCTCCGCTTCGCTGCCGACGGACCACGGAGTGTTCGACATCGTCGGGTATCGGTCCACGATCGACAATGGCCAACACGTCGCGCTCGTCATGGGGGATGTGACAGGGGCGGACAATGTTCTCACTCGGGTGCATTCGGTGTGTCTCACCGGTGATGTGTTCGGATCGCTGCGCTGCGACTGCGGCACACAGTTGGACGAATCGATGCGACTCATAGCGCAGGAGGGAGAGGGTGTCATTGTCTACAACACCTCGCATGAGGGTCGTGGAATCGGCATCCTGGCCAAGATCGCGACCTACGACCTCCAGGACCAGGGTCTCGACACCGTAGATGCCAATAGGGAGATCGGCCACTCCGATGACGGCAGACACTACGGCGTAGATGCCCAGATTCTGAACGATCTCAAGATCTCGAGTATCCGTCTGCTGACGAACAATCCGGACAAGATCGAGCAGCTCCGAAGGTACGGAGTCGAGATCGTAGGTCGCGAGCCGTTGTGGGTTGGCGAGACACCGGAGAATCAGTCGTATCTCCATACAAAGACGACGCGGATGGGACACCTTGCAGGGGGAACGATCTGATGCGACATCAGGATTCGTCCGCTGCCTGCCCGTCAGCCGAAGGACTTCGTGTCGGCGTCGTCACCGCTGTGTTCCACGAACGAATCACCTCAGGCCTCAAAGCGGGTGCGGTCGAATTCCTTCGGGAGGCCGGTGCAGCAGAGATCCATACGGTCGATGCGCCGGGTGCCTTCGAGGTCCCCCTTTTGGCCCAACGTCTCGCAACAAGCGGCTACGACGCCGTTGTGTGTCTCGGGGCTGTGATCGAAGGTGAAACCGACCACTACGAACATGTGGCGCACCGGGCCTCCGAGGGCCTGATGCGCGTGCAGCTCGATACAGGGATCCCGATCGCCTTCGGAATCTTGACGGTCCGCTCTGTCGAGTCCGCCGTTGCTCGCTCACAACCGGGGAAGGACAACAAGGGGAGAGAAGCTGCAATCGCAGCAGTGTCCACAGCGAACACGCTTCGGGGACTCACGAAAGACGACTGACGATACGCGACCGGTCACAGGTGTCCTACGTCGTGTGTCGTACTACAATTGTCGCATCAACGACGCAAGTGGAGGCGCCTGCTTCCCACCTGCCCACCGCTCAAGGTGGCCCAGGTCCCGAGCATCGGGCAGCACAGTGTTGTGCTGCCTTCGCTCTTGTAGGCATCCTCCTGAGCCAGACATCGATACGTATCAGGAGGTATTCCCATCCCAGAACCACGGGTCAACGACCGAATCCGCGTGAAACGCGTGCGACTGATCGCACCGGACGGAGCTCAGATCGGCGAGAAGGACATCGACGAAGCTCGATGGCTTGCATCTCAGCTCGGGCTCGATCTGGTTGAGGTTGCCCCTGATGCTCGTCCTCCGGTTGTGAGGATGATGGACTACGGAAAGTTCAAGTACGACCAGTCCGTCAAGGCAAGGGAAGCC
>QMQC01000044.1 GCA_003648875.1 Actinomycetota bacterium | reverse complement strand
GCTAACGAAATGGCCCACTCTGTGAAACGCCAAGCCGATGACCAGGCCACTGAGAAGAGCAGAGCCGAACGTCTCTACTGTGGCGAATGGTTGTCGCCAGTTACACACAATCAGGCACTTATGCGCCCGTCAGAAAGGCTGCACAATGCCGGATATGGGCGGCTGAATATGAGCAATCAGCCGGTTTCAAGGAGCGCTGTTGGAGATGTGATCGCGTGGGCGCTATTGGCGGGCCAGGATTCGGTGGTAGGTGGCCTCGGGTGCTTCGAGATGGCTTACGTCGTCGTCTTCGAGTTCGATCTGGACCCATTCGAGAATCCCGGTGAACTCGTTTGCGTCGCCCGCGGGATAGTCCGGTGTGACTGGCGAAGCGGTGTCGCTTCCAATGTCCATTGTCTCGTCGGCCGAGAAGATGAATGGCACAGTCCGTTCGATACGACCTTCGGCCACGACGGCGCCGTCCACGAGTAGTGTGCCGCTACCCCCGGCGCCCGGAGCCCCTCCGTCGAAGTCGAACTGGTACTGCACGGTCACTTCGCCACGAGGGAGCACATCTGGTGCTTTCACATAGTAGAGCTCCGAATTGAACCAGTTGTGGCAGTACGCCAGACGGCCCTCGGTCACATACAGCGCCCAGCCAGCGAAGCGACCGCCTTGTGCCACGAGTACACCGTCGGCACCACCGGGCGGGACTTCGAACCGAGCAGTGATCGTGTGGGAGCGGTTCTTCACATTCAGGACAGTGTTCTCTGTCAGGTGAGTCATTCCAGGTCCGAAGCGCATGGACTTGCGGCCTTGCTGGAGTTCCGGTCTTCCAGCGATCGTGGCGTTGAACCGCTCGCCTGTTCGGTCGTCGATTGGGAATACGTTGTACTTGGCAGCCTCGATGAGGAAGAGCTGCTGCAGTTCTTGCAGCTTGTCGGGCATCTCTTTGGAGAGGTCGTTGTTCTGAGCCCAATCAACAGTGGTGTCGTAGAGCTCCCAGACATCGTCCGCGAGCTTCGGAACAATGGCGGTCTCACCCATCTCCCACGGAGTGCGGTGCTTGGTTACAGCGGTCCAACCGTTGTGGTAGATCCCTCGGTTCCCGAACATCTCGAAGTACTGGGTGGTGTGTCGATCGTCGGCCCCAGCTTCGCCGAAGGTGTAGTTCATGGCGACGCCTTCTATTGGCTTCTGTGCGATGCCGTTCACCGAGTAGGGCTGGGGAAGTCCTGCGGCTTCGAGCAACGTGGGGACGATGTCGATGACGTGGTGGAATTGCGGGCGAATCTCGCCCCTCGCGTCAATGCCATTTGTCCACTGCATCACCATGCCGTTGCGGGTTCCACCGAAGTGCGACGCAACTTGCTTCGTCCATTGATAGGGGGTGTTCATGGCGTGAGCCCACCCCACTGGGTAATGGTTGAACGCTTCAGGCGAACCGATTTCATCAAGATGCGGCAGGATCTCGGCTACGGTTTCGGGCACTCCGTTGAGGGCCTTGAGTTCGTTGAAGGTTCCGTCGAGGCCACCCTCAGCCGATGCGCCGTTGTCGCCAGCGATGTAGATGACGATCGTGTCGTCAAGGACACCGATTTCGTCCAGGGCATCGACAAGGCGCCCTGTGTGGAAGTCGGTGTGCTCAGCAAAGCCGGCATACGCTTCCATGAGGCGCGCTCCGACCAGTCGTTGATCGTCCGAGAGGTCGGCCCACGCCTCGACCCCGTCTGGGCGAGGAGTTAGTTCGGTGCCCTCTGGGACGAGTCCGGCCTCGATCTGATTGATCAACGTCTCTGAACGAACCGTGTCCCAGCCCTGATCGAACCGACCCCGGTACTTGTCGATCCATTCCTTCGGTGCGTGATGTGGTGCATGCGTTGCGCCATATGACATGTACATGAAGAACGGCTTGTCGGGCGTCATCGTCTTCTGCGCCCTCACCCAAGCAATGGCTTGATCAACCTGCTCTTCGGTGATGTGGTAGCCCTCAGCGGCTGTCGCTCGAGGCTCGGTCGGCGTGGTGCCCTCGAACAATGTGGGCTCCCACTGGTTTGTCTCGCCAGCAATGAATCCCCAGAATTTCTCGAACCCGTCGCCAGTAGGCCACCGATCGAATGGCCCCGAGACCGACGTCTCCCACACTGGCGTTTGGTGCATCTTGCCGAACGCGCTGGTGCTGTATCCATTCAGGCGTAGCATTTCTGCAACCGTCGCGACCGTGTTCGGACGAACCGAGGTGTTTCCCGGCATCGATGTTGCCACCTCGCCCACGGACCCCATCTCAGCTGAGTGATGATTCCGTCCCGTCAACAGCGCCTGACGCGTGGGCGAACACAATGCGGTCGTATGGAATCGGTTGTAGGACAGTCCTCCAGCCGCCAACCGCTCCAACGTGGGCGTTTCGCACGGTCCGCCGAACGCCGATGTCGCTCCGAATCCCATGTCATCGATCAGCACGATCAGAACGTTCGGCGCCCCCGCAGGTGGCCGCAGCGGTACGATCGGCGGCGCAGAAGCGTCACTCGCGTGCAATGCAGGCGTAGCTCGAGCCGGCAGGTCGGGAATCGGGAGAATCTCTCTGCCAATGCTCGGATCTTGCGCCATACCCACTCCTTCAGAGACGTCGATCCAATCTATCACGTCTCTCGCGATCTCAATACGGCCCGATCGCGCACACGGCGAAGGCGACCACTCGACCGGCGCGAGAGCACGCATAACGGCACCTATGCACCCCCTGTGAACCGAAAGTATTGCCGGATATGGGCGGATGGCGTCCTGTGACACGACGAATCCGATCACGGCGAATCTCTGACCGGTTCTCGTCCAACCAACACCAATAAGGTGTGAGTGTTTGCTCGTGGGTGGCGCTGGCCTCAGCCAATCAGCCGATATTTCCGCAGGTCGAGGTCGCCTTCCACCAATTCGGGCATAGCAGCCAAGGCTGCCGCAACGTGCGGAGTATTCATATGGGCATCGAGCGCATCGCCGTCCTGATACTCCTCGACAAACGTGTAATCCCTGTCGTCGTCGAGACTCGCAAGAAGCTCGTAACTGATGACGCCGGGCTCGGCTCTTGTCGGATCGATAAGGCCTTTAAGCGCTTCCCCGAGTTCGGCTCCTTTTCCTTCCTGCGCACGCAGGTGGGCAACGACTCGCAATGTCATGTGGCTCCCTTCGAGCTCTGGGGTTGAGCCTACGCAGTTCGTTGATGCGACGTACGGGCTTCTTCAGATTCCCCTCGCAGCGAGTGTGCCAGCCGCACCGCAACACGCCTATGCGTTGACGGTGACTCCCATGTCCAAGGTCTCACCACCGAGTCCCCCTGACATGGATTGGCCCGCCCATAACGGCACCTATGCGCCCCAAAGGACCGAACGTATTGCCGGATATGCGCTATCTGCAACGGTGCAGTGGCGATCAGCCCGCGAGGTTCCGTCACCGGTGGGACGGTGCCTGAGCGGGAAGCGGCGAAATGCCACTTAACTCTCGGTAAGTCCGCTGATGTCGGCAAGGAGCGAGTCGAGTTCGGCGAAGTCGTAGTCGCGGCCGGTGACGCCGTAGACGAGGAACCCGTCGGTGTCGATCACCGTCCACGACGGCACCCCGATCGACCAGAAGCTCCACGGTGAGTCAGGTGTACATAGCCCGTTGTGGCCCTTCGCAGGATCGATCTCGTCGGCGAAGCACGCCACGGTCGGAACGGTGATGCCGAGCCGTTCGTTAGTGCGTTGCGCCACGGAGACGTCGTCATCGACTACGGACACAAACTCGATGTTGGGTCCACCGGTCACCGACCAATCCGTCGTCCCATACTTGTCGTACAGCTTCTGGAAGTCGGTGATGCCGTCGAGACAGATCGGCCCGCAGGTCGGGAACCAGTCGTAGACCACGACGAAGCTCCCACCGGAACCGGGCTCACTGCCTGGGAGTGTGCGGAAGTCATCGAGATCGAGCGTGGTGCCGTCGAGCAACGGACCGCTCCAGGCGGGAACGATGCCGTCGGCCGCGACGTATGTGTCCGGCCACGGTTCCGAAGCTTGCTCCTCGACCTCTTGGTGAACAAAGATCGCGTCGTCGAATACAGGTTCAAGCTCCAGCAATTGTGTATCCCAGCTCCAGCCCTCGCCTGTGTACTTCACCGCGAGCCCCGTTCCCTTGTCGTACCAGTAGTCGGAACGTCCCACAGTTGGATCGGTGAGTGCAACCCAGGTGCCGCGAATCTCGAACCGCACTCCGTCGCAGGCGAAGTGGAAGGCTGCACGCCCCAGGATCGTCTCTTCGGCGAGCTGGTCGCAGTGGTCGCCTACGAACTCGAGCGGCACCCTGCTCGTCGGTGAAGGCAGCTGCAGCCCGAACAGCAGCCTGTCCCCCTCAAGCGGGACGACGCTGCACAAGTCCTCCTCGAGTATGCACTGCCCGACCTGGCCGTCGGCCACGAGTTGGAAGCTGCCGACGGCTGACGGAGCCGAGCTGGCGATGATCGACTCCCGCCACGTACTTTCGTCCCGATACCAGTACTCGACGGTGTCGACCGACCCCCCACCAAAATCAATCTCCTGGACCATGTGGAACGGTGGGAAGAAGCCTGCGATCTCTACCTGTGGGATCTTCACCTCAGGGATGCTCACCCCTGCGATGGCGAACTCGGTGAACTCGAACCCACCGTCACGGTCGACCTGGGGGTGGAGGTCGCCGACAAAGAGCGGTCCCCGCATTTTCAGCACGACGCCGGACTCCTCGTCGATCCACAGCTCGTAGTCCTCGAGCGTCGTGGAGCAGGCTATGTGTGAAGTGTGCCGGCCCGCGATCGTTTCCACACCGATGCGCTCTGGACTCGCGCCGCAAATCTCGTTCCAGGCGGGGCTGGGGGACTCGGAGTCGTAGAAGAGGTGACGGAAGAAGCCCGGCTGTTGGGTCTGGAGGGGCGGTAGATCGTCCGCCTCGTCGAGCCAGATCTGAGTACCGTCGCCGATGAATGTCGTGCCCGCACCGCCCAGGAACAGGAAGTCGTCGTCACCCGGACGCTCCTCGACGACCGTGTACATGAACCGCATCGGCTCAGCAAACCTCACACTCACCGTGGCCTGCCACCCGGGGCTTCCCAAAGCCGGGTCGTGCTGGAAGTACCTGACGGTGCCCTGGAACGAGGGCACGTCAGCGTACGCCGCGGGGTTCACCGGGCCGGTCGGCAGGGACATCTCGGTCGTCGCCGTGACTGACGGCGCCACCGTCATCGTGGTAACTGGCTCACCAACAACCTCGGGAATGTTCCCTCTGAGAAGCAAGGTAATGCCGCCCAACACGACCAGCACCAGCGACGCCGCTGCAACCAACGCCACGACCGGACCTGTCACGAACCGATGTTGCCGATCAGGCACGGCACGTTGGAAGTTCCAGTCCTGCCACTCGGGAGCAGTCGGGGCTCCCTCTACATAGACCGAAAGCGCCCTACGAAGCTGATCTCGTTCCTCTGTCGTCATTGTCATGAGAGCGTTCCCTTCAGCGACCCGCGCGCAAGGTGCAGATACCGCTTGATCGTGCCGACCCGTGTACCCATCAGATCCGCGACCTCGACAACAGACAGGTCCTCCCAGTATCGGAGGAACACGGCTGCCCGCTGTCGTGCAGGAAGCTTGGCGACCGCTTGCACCACGTCCCAATACGGCTCAGAAGCAACCAATGTGGTTCCTTGAGGTGCGATCGGGAAGGAACGTCGTTGCCGCAGCATGCCACGTGACTCATTGAGAACGGATCGGAACAGATACGCCCGGGGCTCATCTAGGGACATCAGCGACCGCTTGCAAAGGATGCGCACCATGACACTCGACAAGACATCTTCTGCCCTGTCAGGTCCCACAAGAACCGCTGCATAGCGGATTAGGTCTCCGCTGTGCTTCCGGTAGATGGCTTCGTCGTCAGCTTCCATACCCCTACCCCGCGCGAGTCATAGGAGAAGGTTGCACCGATCTGAACATTTGTGCCACCCAAGATAATTCATCCAACTCTCATCCGCCCATAGCGGCACCTCTGCACCCCCTGCGACCCGAACGTATTGCCGGAAACCGCTGGGCTCGGCGCGCATGAACCCAAACTGCAAACCTGCACGCCCAAAACTGGGAACACACAATGGAGCGGGTGAGGGGAATCGAACCCCCGTACTCAGCTTGGGAAGCTGATGTTCTGCCATTGAACTACACCCGCGAGCAGTCGGAAGTGTATCGCACCACCCCTCACAGACGACCTGCACGGAGCTCGACGACTGGTGGTCGATCAATAGAGGAGGCTCACAGCACCCCAGACAGCGATGAGCGTGCCGACACTGAGGAGCCAGTAGGCGCGACCCGCTCGGAACTCACCCGTTTCACCCTTGGGCGCCCTGTTCCGCTTGTGTTGGATGATCGCGTAGCCGTTGCCGATGACCATCGCGGCGCCGAAGGCGAGGGCCATCTGTTTGATCAACAGGCTGAGGTCGAGGATCTCTTCCATCGAGATGAAGGTACATGCTCAGCGCTCTTTGCGTCCACGAGGCGAGATGCTGCCGTTACAACTACCAGAACAGAGGCTATGGCGGTATCCCACGGTGTCGATACGCTCCCTCGGCATGAACATTCCAAACAGTGAGGCACGGTCGAGGTCGTGGCGTGGCTCAGCGCGCCTTGGGACGCTCTCTGTTGTTCTGTGGGCATTCGGACTTGCCACCACGTTGCTCCTACTCGGGCTCTGGGGTCGAGCCGTCGCCCACGATGAATCAACCGTTCAGGCTTCTGCGCGCTCAGTCGTCAGCACCGAGGTGGCCATTGACCGGATCTACTCCTGGATGGCAGAGGGCGTTGGGGCATATCCCGATGTCGATGCAGCCATGGCTGAACAGGTCATCGTGGATCTTCGTGAGCACCCCGAGATAGAGACTGTCGTTGAAGCCGTTGTCGCTCAGTTCGTTGGTGCGCTCTTCATCCCTGAAGGCGAGGTGGCGACCATTGCGTTGGCTGACTCGATTGAGCCCTTGGTTCCGCTCGTCGTGGCGGGCCTCGCCGATCATGATGTCACCGTTGACGAAGCGACGCTCGTAGCCGCCCTCGCGAACGCTGAGACGATCGATCTCGAAACTGGCGATGCTGCCACGATCATCCGGATCGTTGAGGATGCCAGATCATTTCTCTCTGTGATCGTCGTACTCGCAGCTGGCACACTGCTCCTCACCGGCACATCTGCTGTTTGGTTGTCAGCGGACAGACTCGCAATGATGCGCAAGCTCGCCACTCGGATCCTGATGTCAGCCCTCTCGTTTGGGGTCCTGTTTCGGTTCGGCTCGTGGGTACTCGATCCCGAGCGTGGGGGGAGTTCGATTGCTGGTGGCGGATCGATTCTGCTTGGGAGCAACGGGGAGGTGTTCATCATCGCCGCGCTCGGTGCCGTGGGCGTTGCCGGAGGCGTCGTCTGGCTCGTGTGGAGGAGGGCGATTCGACTCGGGAACGTCGGACCCGGCATCCCGGATTCGGAGCCTGATGCCAGTGAGCTCGTAACGATCTGAGGCTCGGACTCAACGTCCTGCAAGGTGCCGCTCGATTCGATAGCATCGTGTCCCTATCCGGGAGGCGGGATGAAGACCTACACAACTCCAGGCGCATCACATGTTGACCCTCAGATCAACGTCGTCCAACTGCTCCTCAAGCGCGTCGAAGAGGCACCAGACCACGCAGCGCTTTCGTACCGCGACGGTGACAGGTTTGTCGACGTATCGACAGCAGACATGTGGGAGATCGTTCGCGAGCTCGCAGCCGGGCTTGTTGCATCTGGCGTGAACAGAGGCGATCGCGTCGGACTTCACTCTGGTACCCGAATCGAGTTCACCTATTTCGACTACGCGATATGGGCAGCGGGTGCGGCCACAACGACGATCTACGAGACATCATCTGCCGAGCAAGTCCAGTGGATCCTCTCGGATTCGGGGTGTGTCGCCCTTATCTCAGAGAACGCAGACACATATGGCGTGTACGAGGAGGTGGCAGATGCTCTCCCCGGATGCAAGGGCGTCTTCGTGATCGACGACGGTGCCATTGAGACCTTGCGATCGATGGCAACGGACGTGACACGCGCCGAGGTCGATCGTCGTGTAGCAAGCATCCAGCATCGCGATCTGGCAACACTCGTCTACACCTCGGGTACCACCGGAATGCCAAAAGGCTGCGTGCTTACCCACTACAACTTCGCTTGGGCGGTGTCCCAGCTGGACGGATCGATCTCAGACCTCGTGGGCGAAACGAACCGAACCCTGATGTTCCTCCCTTTGGCGCACATCTTCGCGCGAGCCGTGCAAGCGGTTGCTGTCTCGACGGGATCGACCATCGGATTCTCGACAGGTATCCCGAACCTGCTCGAAGAGCTTCCGATGTTCAGGCCGACCTTTGTCTTTTCCGTTCCGAGGGTCTTTGAGAAGGTCTACAACGGTGCGAAGCAGAAGGCCGACTCTGAAGGCAAGGGCAAGATCTTCAATCGGTCTGTCAGCGTCGCCATTGCGT
Source organism: Actinomycetota bacterium (assembly GCA_003648875.1). Lineage (GTDB taxonomy): Bacteria > Actinomycetota > Acidimicrobiia > Spongiisociales > UBA5794 > B3-G11. The sequence goes on along the minus strand of QMQC01000044.1, from coordinate 720 downwards.
ATTCCCAGGGCGTTCAACGGGGCAAGATCAGGATCGGTACCAAGCTGATGCACAGCGTGTTCGACAAGCTGGTGTACTCGAAGATCCGGGCGTTGTTCGGTGGCAATGTCAATTACGCGATCTCAGGGGGTGCACCGCTCGGTGCAAGGCTGGGTCACTTCTTCAGGGGTGCCGGTGTCGTGATTCTTGAGGGATACGGACTCACCGAGACGACCGCAGGGGCAACGCTGAATCGTCCGGACGCCATCAAGGTCGGGACCGTCGGCAGACCGATACAAGGAGCCTCCATCCGCATTGCAGATGATGGCGAGGTGCTCATCAAGGGTGGCCAGGTGTACTCGGGGTATTGGGACAACGAGGCCGCAACGCACGATGCGCTCACCGATGATGGGTGGTTTCACTCCGGGGATATCGGTGTGCTGGATGATGAGGGCTTCCTCTCGATCACGGGCCGGAAGAAGGAGATCATCGTCACTGCCGCTGGAAAGAACGTCGCACCGGCGATTCTCGAGGACAGGGTGCGATCGAATCCGCTGGTGAGCCAAGTGATGGTTGTCGGGGATGCGAAACCGTTCATCGCGGCCCTGGTCACACTTGATGCTGATGCCCTTGAACCGTGGGCCAGTGCGCGCGGACTCGATGACGCTCTACTGTCGGAACTTGCGACCAACGATGAGGTGATCGCCGAGGTCCAGAAAGCCGTCGACTACGCAAACAAGG
>QMQC01000043.1 GCA_003648875.1 Actinomycetota bacterium | reverse complement strand
GGGCTTTGAGAACAGCACGCAGATGCACGGCTGGACCAACCCTTCCGGCTCACTCCCGGCGACGGGCGTTCTCGCCGGCCGGGGGCTCGCCGACAAACTAGGCGTTGCCGAGGGGGACCTCCTCAGGATCGATCTGCCAACCCACGACGTGACGATCGTTCTCGAACTCGTCGAATTCGTGGACGAACCGCTCGGGATTCCTCTGTACGCGAGATATCAGGTCATCGCAGATGCGCTTGGCAATGCGGGGATCGATGATCCCGAATCCCTCATGGCAGAACCGACGGTCGCCTCGACAATGACCTTGTTCGACCCAACACTGAGTCGAAGTACCACCATCACAGCCCTTGAGGGTATTCCCGGGGTCCTTGCTGTCCAAGATGCGCGAACGCTCTATGACCTGACACAGCAATTCCTTGGTCTGTTCTATGCGTTCGTTGGGATCATGCTCATCTTCGGCGGACTCATGGCCTTCTCGCTGATGTTCAACACGATCTCCGTGAACATCGCGGAACGGTCAACCGAGTTCGCGACGCTCAAGGCGAGTGGAATGGCTGACAGAACGATCGCCTGGATGATCGTCGGCGAGAACCTCCTGCTGACCGCTCTTGGCATCATCCCGGGTACGGTTCTCGGGATCTGGATTTCGAGTCTGTTCATGGCCTCGTTCGACAACGACTCTTTCACGTTCGAGCTCTTCGTCAGGCCCCTGACGATCGCTATTGCTGCGCTCTCGATGCTTGCCGTTGCTCTGCTGTCGCTCATCCCAGGTATCAGGTCGGTCAAGCATCTCGACATCGGGGGAGTTGTCAGAGAACGGGCCGTGTGATGTCAGATACCAGAATCCAGACCCTGGCATCTGGCAGAGAACGAAGCGACCGCTCTGATATTCGACGAGTTATGCGATCCTCGAAAGCCTTCTTCGTTCTTTCTCCGTAGTGCCGCCCCACACACCGAATCGTTCCTTCGTCTCGAGTGCGTAGTCGAGGCCGTCCTCGCTGACAGGCCAGATACCGCAGATCGTCAGGGCTTGCACTTCCTCGTCCCTCGTCTGAGGGAAGAACGCCATACCCTGTTCGTCCTTGCAGGCAGCAAAGACGGCCCACGGTCGCTCGTGCAGGATCGGGACATCGAAGATGTTGAATTCCAGGGTGTCGTCCATCGTGTTCATGACGGGCGTGCCTCACTTCTTGTCGTTGTATGCACCTAAGACGCTCCGCGTCGAGGATTGGTTCCCGACACGGACTGTCGGGCGGACATCGCGGGTCATCTAGAATGGATGATCGAGAGGGCCAACGGCTTCAGGGAGGATACTCTGCTCTACTTCGCATACACCGCACTCATCGCGCCCGAGCAGATGGCGAAAGTCGCTCCTGGAGCCGCCTTCGAATTCGTCGCCCATGTACCCGAATGGGGGCTTTCGTTTGAAACCGTCGGCAATGGATGGGACGGAGGACTCCCCACGGCAGTACCCGCACCCGGAGGCACGGTGTGGGGCGCCGTCTACTCGGTCGGGCAGGGCGAGATGCCCGGAATCGATGCCATTGAATCCGGGGAGGGACGCGGAGCGACCAATCTCGACGCGATCGACCGTCTTGGGAGGAGATACAACGTCAGAACTCACACTGCCGATGCATCGAGCCATCCGAGCCTGGAGCCATCCCACAGGTACCTCGAGATCATGGTGCATGGATCGAGACACTGGGGTCTTCCGGCTGGCTGGGTCATCGGCCTCCAAGACCATCTGAGCGGGAATGTCCAGTGCCGTGGCTCCGTGAATTGAATTGGTCAGGAATCGTGTTCGGGACAGCGACCGGACTCGTGGCTTCTTTCGTCCTCTTTGCCTTCAGCGGACCACTCGGTACCAATCTCGTCGGCCGGGTCATCATCCAGTTGATCGGATTCATAGCGGCGGGATATGTTGCTTCCCGATTCTCGCTGGTGCACAGGATCACTGCTGGGAGGATCTCGAGTCTGCTCCTGTTCTTCCTTGTCGCTGTGATGACGATCGCGGCCGGTGCAGGCGCAAACATTCTCGGGCTCCTGGTTCTCGGGATACTCGCCATCTTCGGGGGTTCAATAGGTGCGGCTCTCGCAGCAAACCGGCAGACACGTTGATCGGAACATCTCCAAGTCCGCTAGCGTTCCTGATGCGAGTTGGCAAGACGATCGCGGCCGCTTCGGCGGTCGAGGAAAGTCCGGACTCCGCAGGGCATGACGCTGGGTAACACCCAGGCGGGGCAACCCGATGGATAGTGCAACAGAGAGCAGACCGCCGATGGCCCAGAGCGCAAGCCGAGGAGCACAGGCAAGGGTGAAACGGTGGGGTAAGAGCCCACCAGCGGCTCGGGTGACCGGGTCGGCTTGGTAAACCCCGTCAGGAGCAAGACCGAGCAGGGACAGGGCTGCCCGTCCGATACGTCCCGGGTAGGTCGCTTGAGGCCGTGCGGTAACGCCGGTCCCAGATAGATGATCGTCCACGACAGGATCCGGCTTACATGCCGACTCGCGAGTTCAGATGCCAGATACCAGAAGCCAGATGCGAGAGTAAGAGAAATCTGGCTTCTGGCTTCTGGCTATGCGGCCTCTGGTTCTTCAGCCGCAACGAACTTGTATGCGGCCCAGCCAAGGACAGCGCCCAAGAGTGGCCCCACGAAGTAGATCCAAAGATCGGTGTAGGTGCCACCCCCGACCGCGGTTGCGATCGTACGCGCAGGGTTCACGGACGCACCGGTGATCGGAACCGCAGCAAAGTGGATGGCAACGAGAGTCAACGATATGGCCGTCAGGGCTGACGCACCAAACTTGCCGGACGTTGTGACCTTCAGAATCACCGCAACGAATATCGCGGTCAAGAGCGCCTCGATGAGCACTGCGTCCAACGCATCAACACCCTGACCAGGGACGGTCACCATCGCGGAGCCGACAAACTCCTTCGACGTGGCCCAAACCAATGTGAAGCCAGCAAGGATCGCACCGACGAATTGCGCAACGGCATAGCCCCCGAACCCGACGGCGTCGAGACGACCATCGAGGAATGCTCCAAGGCTCACCGCCGGATTGAAGTGGCCTCCGGACACCTCACCGAATGCATACAGACCAGCGAGGAGAGCGAAGCCGAAGCCGAAGCCGATAAGCACAAGGCCCGTCGTGGCGCCTGAGACGATTGACGATGCAATGGCAAAGCCACCGACCGTCACGAGAACGTACGTTCCCAATAGCTCGGCGAGCAGCTTCCTTGTATCCGGCATGTGTTCCTCCCGATTGCCTTCGCTCGGGTATGACTCTTGCAGCCGAGGAGAGGTTTCGAAAGGATTTGAGCGAGTCTCGCTGGTACTCGCTCGCCGAGAACCGATCGGTCGCTCTCCTACCGACAACAGACTCACACCGTCGTCCATCGTCCATCGTCTACCGTTGAGCCTTCACGGAGGTCCAATTGACAAGATTCGCCTACTTCGCCGGCCATGAGCAGTTCCAGCCTGAGGTGCTCGTCGAGCATGCCGTGGCGGCAGAGAAGGCCGGTTTCGACATGGTCCTCGTGTCAGAGCACTTTCATCCATGGGTCGACGACCTCGGTCGCTCCGGCTTTGCATTTGCCACCATCGCAGCAATGGCCCAAGCCACTTCGACAATCGAGTTCACGACCGGGGTGATCACTCCGCTCTGGCGGTATCACCCTGCTGTCGTGGCCCAGGCTGCTGCAACGCTCGACCGTTTGAGCGGCGGTCGATTCAATCTTGGCGTCGGAACTGGTGAGAACCTCAACGAAGGTCCCCTTGGATACCACTTTCCGAAGTATGCCGAAAGAGCTTCTCGGATGGGGGAAGCCCTCGACATCATGCGTGCCCTTCTTGACGGAGAGAAGCTCACATACGACGGGGAGTGGTATCGGACTGACCGCGCAAAGCTGTACAGCCCCCCAGCGCATGCTCTACCGATCTTCATGGCGGCGGAAGGACCGAAGTCGTCTGCACTCGCTGCGCGCAAGGCAGAAGGGGTAATAACCTCGGTGAAGGATCCTGCCGTAACCTTTGAGCGAGTGATCGATCCAGCAAGGGCAGCGGCAGCAGCGGCCGGTCGTCCCGCTCCGACGATCCTCGCGACCAGATGGTCGATCCGAGCAGGTGGCCCGGACGAGGCCTGGAAGGCTCTTGGGGCGTGGCGTGGTCTTCGCGCACCGGGCCGTCTCGAAGCCGTTGATCCGATGGATCTCAGGATGCGTGCAGACGAGATGGATCGGGATGAGATCCTCGCTTCGTATTCGATCGTCCGTTCCATGGACGACTACGTGTCGATCTATGCGCCACTGATCAGCGAGGTGCACGCGAACATTGTCGCCATCCAGACGACATCCATGGATCAACCCGACACGATCCGCATGCTTGGAGCAGAGGTGCTGCCCGCACTCCGAAAGCTCTAGGGGCTTGAATGACGGACGAAAGAGACGCGCAGCCGACCGATCCGTCGTCAGTTACCGGTGAGAGAGCACCGCGAGCGTGCGGTCATCCATCTGCTTTGCCGATGATCGCCAACGCCGTCCTCGTGAAATCGTCGCCGAAGCTTCCGTCTGCCATTGCTGCCCAAAGCGAAGGCACCACGGTCTCCGAATATGCCAGCCTGACGCGGTCACCTTCTGAGGTGTTCGGAAGGTCGTCGTACTCGCTGGCAAGAAGCTGAGCGAATCCGTCCCCCAGGGATGCAACGAGGTCAACCTCCCACAAGCCGTCCGCTCGCATGCGGGCGATCACTACTGATCCAGAACCGGGACCACCACTGATCGGAACGCTTGCGAATTCGACACCCTCAGACGTGAACCGCTCCGACTCCCCCACCGTGAGTGTCGAGATGGGTCTCGAGGCGAACTCCACAAAGCCTGCTGCGAATGACGCCCAATATGAGGCTTGAGTCTCCATTGGGACGCCATCATCCAGATAGGCAGCAATCGCCGCGGCATCCAGGTCATTCTCGATTCCGAGGATCAACGCGAGCGTTTCAGCGTGGGTAGCACTCGAAGCACCTTCGGCATCGTCGTTGTCAATCGCTTCGAACCACGCCACGACCGCACGCTCTGGGTTCTCATGGCCATCTGGCTCGACAGGCGCGGACGAGCAGGCCGCGGCAACAACGGCAACCAAAACGAGAGGGAGCACTTTCTCGAGCATGTCAAGAGGCTACCGATGGAGTTCAGCAATCGAACGACGCTACGGTGACGATGTGGACTTTCCCTGGATCAAAACCGCAGTCGTCGGCGCATTAGCCGGATTCCTAGCCGGTCTCCTTGGTATCGGAGGTGGTGTCATCATCGTGCCGGGATTGGTGCTTCTCGTCGGCCTCAACCAATACTCGGCCGCCGCGACATCCATGGCAGCGATCGTTGCTGCGTCCGCTGCGGCTCTGTTCGCGTTCTCCAGCAATGGCGACGTCAACTGGGCGACTGCGGGGGTCGTCTTCATCGGAGCCGCTACCGGAGCATGGGCCGGCGCTCGCTGGATGCACAGAGTTCCAGAGCACGTCCTCGCTGGTACGTTCGCCACCGTGATGGCAGTTGCCGCGGTACGGATGTGGTTCTAATGGAAATCGTCGGCCTCGTGATGCTTGGCTTGTTCGCCGGCACCCTTGCATCGACTCTCGGAGTTGGAGGCGGCATCATATTCGTTCCCGTACTGACGTCAGTCTTCGTGTTCGGGCAACTTGAGGCACAGGGAACGTCTCTGGCGATCATCCTCCCCACGGCCATCATCGGTACGCTGACCCACGCAAGGGCCGGAAGAGTTGTTTGGAACGTCGCGTACGTCACGGGTGGACTCGGAATCGTGTTCGCTCTCGTTGGAGCACAACTTGCTCAGGCGATGGATGAAGCAATCTTGAGCAAGGTATTCGCTGTCGTATTGGCTGTGCTTGCGATCAGAATGGCACGGCGCGCCTGGGGACTTCGATCTGAATCAATTGCGACCAATGGGCGCAGAGACGCGACCGGTTGAAAGGAGTTGGCTTCTGGCATCGCGTCGATTGAGACCGGATGACTGCCACAGAAGTGACAGATACAAGACGCCCAGGAGCTCTCCCGACCACATCCATGGGTCCCGCATCACGGCAGACGCGTACTCTCCGAACATCGAGAACTCTGATCTCGTAAATTCCAGGCCGAAGAAGGGCCACCACAGTGTTCCGGGATCCGCCCACATCGCGTCGAGTGCGAGGTGCATCAGGACGCCGATCGCGAGCAGCATCCATTGCTTTCGTCGTTGTCCACGAGTTGTCGCAAGGAGTACGACGACCATCAGAGCGGACCCGAAGATGAGACTGTGGGACCAAAGGCGCGGAGCTTGCCACGATGTCCACATCAGTGCACCAATTGGTGTATCGATGAGGTTGGGAAGAAGGGCACCTGCCGCAAGGAACCGGAGATCCATGGCTTCATCACGGAAGGCATATCGTACGAACGCAATTGTCGCACCGATGTGCCAGAAGAACACGCGTCAACCGACCAAGATGGCCCGACAGTGAATACAGCGTGGGGGATCCTGCTTCTGAACTCTGACAACCTCAGCGGCGGAGAGTTTCAGGTGACACGATCCACAGGTGTCGCCTGCAAGTCGACCGACAACTCGACCCTTGCCCGTCTTGCGCAAATCGTCGTAGATCTCGAGTAGATACTCGTCAACGAGTTCGATCGTTCCCCTCTTCCGGTCCTCCTTGACGGCAAGTTCCTTGTCTATGAGCCGCCACTGTTCCGTGATCAATGCCCCGAGTTCATCCTTGTCCTCGGCAACCTTGACCAATTCGTCACTCAGGCCGGCGACGTCAGCCTCGGCGAGCTCCTTGGCTTCGAGGAACTCAAGGACCTCGTCCTCCATCTTGGAGACCTTCCCGTGGAGCATTTCGACCTCACGTCTGAGATAGTCGGCGTCTCGTGCTGAGATACCTCCTGCGTACAGACGATTCTGTTCAGACGCAGCCTTCTCTGCCATGATCTCGAGTTCGCCGTTCGTCTTGCGAAGACCTCGGTCGGCAACCGCCAGCGCTGAACGCGCCTCTTCGGCCACCGCAGTGACCCGTTCGACTTCGCTGTGTGCGCTCTTGTATTCGGCCAAGGCAGGGAGCGAACCTCTCTCGTCAAGAAGCTTGTCGATCTGTAGGTCAACATCCATCAACTCGAGCAGATCTTCAAGGCTCTTCAGGTCTTCCACTGAACATCCCTCCATGGATGTGGATCGCTGGCTATGAACAGCGCATCAGGTGCAACATCGCAGACAGAAGCGTACAGGTGCTCGACGCCGGGCCGCTCGGTCGGAATGTGTCCTGCATCGACGACGGCCAATCCTCGCTGCATCGAGTCCTGTGCCCGATGATGGCTGACATCACCGGTGACGAGAACATCGACCACGCCTGCGGCCTCAGGGATGTACACCGAGCCCGATCCAGGCACGACACCGACCGTGCGGATCGTTTGCTCAGATTCGCCTGCGAATCGGACGGATGTTGAGAGCACTTCGGACACGTTTGATGCAAATGATGCGAGAGTTGTAGGTTCGGCCAGCCTGCCGTGCCTCCCGATCCAAAATCCTGATTCCTCGCCGGGGTCGGCAAATGATCCGATCGTTGCCATACCGAACACTTCAAGCAGTGAATCGCCGGTTCCTGCGGGCGCCACGTCCATTGCGGTGTGAACAACGATCAGGGACAACCCACCGCGCAACAACCGCAACGCTCTTCCGGCAGGAGTCTGGCCACCGACAACCGCAGTGACCGAATCGAACAGCAAAGGGTGATAGCTCACGAGAGTGCCAACGCCACTCGTGAGCGCCTGGGTTACAACGTCACCGTTGACCTCGTGACAGACACCAATCACTCCAGCATCGTCGTCCAGAGCACCGAGTTGAAGTCCTACGGGATCCCAAACAGCACCATTCTCGAATGGAAATCGATCGTTCAATTGCCCATGGAGATCCGCTACCAACACAGTCGGGATGCTAACGCCTCATGACAGGTGCTTGGTCACGCTTACAAAACCATCGTTCAATTTGAGATCACCGTAGCCGAGTCCCTCGAGCAGGTCTGCGATTGCTCTGTTGTCCGGCAGGTACAAAGCCTCGAATCGTTCGAACCCGGCGTCGATCGCAGGAAGTTCAAGCGCCTCGACAAGCATGAGTGCCACACCGCGATGTCGCCACTCCGGCGTCACGACGATCGCGATCTCTGCGAGGGGGAAGGCTTGCACCCCTTCATACCTTGCAACCCCGAGACTGTTGCCTTCCATGTCCATCGCGACCAGCGCAAGTCGCCTGTGATAGTCGATCTCGACGAGGTAGCGAAGGTACACCTCGCCGGTAGGCGGTGCACCGGTGAAGAACCGGCGACGGATCGACTCAGGGTCTCCCACTGCAAAGGCGTGTCGAAGCCTCTCGATGTCCGCTGGTACGATCGGACGGATCCGGATTCGTGTGCCATCGGCGAGTACCTCCTCCCTGTCGAGATGAGTCGGATAGTCGGCCGGCGGGTCGATCGGCGTCACCGGAGAGAGGTGGGCGTCCGGTTCCACGCTCAACTCACCCCGAGAGCACAAGTCATCGTTCCGTCACCCATGCGCAGAATGGGCACACCTCCTTGGTGGTCCCGTTGATGCTCGTCGACATGTTGCATGACATCCGCTACTTGGAGATCGAGGAGTGCGGTGGGAACGGATCGGCGTCTCGGACGCCGATGTCACGCACAACACCCCTGGTACTGAGATACTTGTTGTTGTGGTAAGTGTCGATACCAACGATTATGGCGTTCATCGTGAGATCAGGAATCGAACCCATGACCCGATCGCTCCAACTGGCATCGCGGAAGCCATCAAAGACACCGCCCCTCGGCCCACGCTTGTCGGTGCAATCGGAGCGGTGTGCCAAACTGTCGACCAGGAGGATCAGATGCCAGACATTGTTGAGATCGCTCGATACTCGAGCGAATTCGCAGGGCAGACTGCGCTCGCCCATCTACAGGCTGTTGGTATCACCGCACACATGCTTACCGACGACGCCGGCGGAGCCATCCCATCGCTCACATTGCTCACGGGTGGCGTCAGGGTCGTTGTGCGCTCAGAGGACGCTGAGGCGGCAAGAACGGCACTTGAAGAACTTGTCGAAGACGATTCCGACTAACGGGACACTAGGCGTCTGCGACGCTGGATGCGATCGAGTCGTACCTGCTGTTGAGGGCCTGGCCGACGAGAATCACCGCCAACATTGCGACCATCGCGATCAGGGTGACGAGGAGAACG
>QMQC01000042.1 GCA_003648875.1 Actinomycetota bacterium | reverse complement strand
GGAGAACGGTGGTCACAGATCGAGGGGGAGTGGCGCACGGCGCTTCGGAACGATCTGCGTGGAAGCGACACAGACTCGACCGGTTGGATCGGCGGCGTTGCGCTGACCGTCATCTCCGTGATTGTCGCGCTGATCGCCATCGTGCTCGGTTTGTGGGCGAAGCACCGAAAGAGGGCACGTCCGCAAACGCCGTCACCGATCCCGGGCTTCTTCTCCAACGGCTGAGCGGTCGGCCGAGGGCCTCGCCTTCAGTTTGGAGGGTGCTGACCGTGAACTGTGAGTTTCTTCACGTCGTCTGTTACGTCTTCAGTGCTGCCGACGTTGACACGCGGGGATCCGCTGACCCCTTCATCTCGGATCCCGTGTCGATGGCCGAGACAGGTCCCCATCCGGGTTCGTGGGTGGTTGCTAGTTCAACCGTGTGGCCTCGCTCGATGAGACCCCGTACCGTCGAAGGAGCCAGTCTCGACTCGTACGCAAGAGAGCTGTCTGTACCGGGGTTCGGCTGGTCCATGCTCCATCTTGGAAGATTCTGCGAGTCGTCGGTGCAATTTCCTGCGTGGTAGAACGAAGCGGCGTATTGGGCCAGGAACTGGGGCTGCTGATCGCCTCCGCGGGTCCCGAGGAGCAGGTCGAGCTCTGTGCCGTTCGTCCACAGCGTCGGGGACAAGGTGTGGAGGGGCCGTTTGCCTGGTGCGTATTCGTTCGGGTGGCCCTGGATCAGGTTGAAACCGGCACCCCTGTTGTGGAGGAACACTCCTGTTGCCCCGGCTGAAAGACCGGAACCGATACCCCAGAAGTTCGACTGGATGAGGGCCACTCCCATTCCGGAGCGGTCTCTGACGGTCATGAATGCCGTCCCGTGCGGCGCAGGCGTGGGCATGGGCCATCGTCCGGCCCGACCCCTGTCGATGGATGCCGCGCGCTCTGCAAGCCGATCCTCTGCCAGGAGTTCGATGCCGGTCATCATTGCATGGTCATGGTCGACCGATGTGTCCTCGCGTTCCCACGCGACCGATCGGTAGGCCTCGATGAGGAGATGTTGGTACAGCGGATCGTTGGGGTCGGTGGGCGGGTCGAGCATTTCGAAGATCCGCAGCGTGGCGAGCGTGAGGTAGCCCTGACTGTTCGGGGGGATCGTCCATGCGGTTCGCCCAAAGACCTGCTCCCGGAGGGCGTCAATCCAGTCCGCCTGGACCGTAGCGAGATCATCGGGTGTGACAGCACCCCGAGTCGCGTCAGTTATCTCGGCCCCGACCGCACCCTCATAGAACTCGGCACGGCCGCCGTCGGCGATTGCCTCGAGTGTGTCCGCGAATCGTGGCCTGGTGATCGTTGTCCCGGGCACGGCAGGTTCTCCTTGGGGATACATCGGTCCGGCGCTTCCCTGGTTGCTGATCAGGTCACTGAGCCTGACGAGGGAACCCGAGAGCTCATCGGATGCCCGGAATCCGGTTCGGGCGATCTCGATCGCGGGAGCGAGAAGCGATCGGAGTGATTGTGTGCCGTGCCGGGCGCCCAGCGCCTCCCAACCGTCGACGCAACCGGGCACTGTGATCGACAGGTGGCTACGCATCGGGATCGCCCCGAGGCCGCTATCGCGTATGTCATCTGCACTGACTCCGGATCCAGCTCGTCCGGATGCGTTGAGAGCGGTTGGTACAGACTCGCCCGGAGTGTGAACGAGAGCGAAGAGATCACCGCCAGGGCCACAGGTGTCAGGGAGGACTACGCCAAGTACGGCGTTGACCGCAATGGCCGCGTCGACGGCGTTGCCTCCAGCAGCGAGAACATCGACCCCCGCTTGTGAAGCGAGGAAGTGAGGCGACACGGCGATGCCAAGGGATCCATCCGTCGGGTTCGTGGTCAACTCTGCTTCATCTGCTCGAAGCGGAGCGGTCATTCGCTCAGATTGCCGAGGCGTCTGTTGAGGGCGTTGAGTACCGCTTTGACCGAAGCATCGTCAGGATCGTTCCCGACGACAGCGGAACCGACGTTGAGGTCTTCGGCACCCCGGTTTCCGGCAGAGACGACGATCGCCACAACAACACTGCTTTGGCCCACAGGGGTCAGAGAAATGGCGTCCAGGGCGATCGGAGACATCGTCGGGAATGTCTGCTCGATCGCGTGGATCGTGGCCTCACCGACAAGTCGTGGACGGGCAGACATCACTGCTGGTCCCGTGGCAGATCCAACATGCTCCTCATCCTCGTGGCGGAGAGTGACCTCGATGGTGGTGCGGGTGCCGTTGGGCGACTCGCCGATCCTCATCAAGGCGGCTCTGTGCTCGGAAGCGATGTCCAACTGGTGGGGGCTTATCTGGACGACAGAGATGACCCTGTGGTCGATTGCGACCCCGAACCGGGCCATGGCGAGGCTCTGTACGTCGCGAACGATCTGTTTCGCAGGCTTCTCGGCTGCCGCGATCACATGGAGTTCGGTGATGGTGCTGCCTTGGTTCACAACCCGGGCAGCATCAACCGAGTCCATCCGCGTCAGGTTCTCTTCGAGTTCTCTGAAGTTCACTGCCATGTCGCGCCGAGCGTAGCCGATGCAGTGACTACACCGGTGTACCTTCGGCAGTTTCGGAGCACAGAACGCTCGCTGTACCCCCGGATTTCGACTTCCGGATCTGTGAACTGTGAACTGCGAACCTTCTTCCACCCTTGCGGTCTGCGCCGATTCGGGGTATCTTGTAAGCCGCTGCCTGCGCTAAAGGCGGCGCGACCCCTTGGGCGGGGTCCGAAACGTCTCTGCGTGGGCAATGCCTCGTAGGTTCGGTTTTCGGTTGGGACAGGCATCAAAGAACCGAAGAACGAACGATTTGCTCGGGAGAGAGATCTTCCTTGCATTGGAGGTGGTGGAAACCCCGGGTGGCTCAAGTCGGACAACTCCAGCGGAGCGGAACACATATTCCATAACCGACGACCTGATGTCGGCATTGAGAATAATGCATTTCTGGAGGCCCTCGTGAAGAGCACCATTGTGAAACTCGTATTGACCCTTGGAACACTGGCGACGGCACTTATGGCCGGCGCGGCTAGCTTCAGAGTAGGTTAACGAGTACCCCGGGGCGCCCCTCCTCGTTCCTGAGCATGAGGAACCCATGTTCCCGAACGAACTGGCAAGACAGCACAGAGCAAAGGTGCGGATGGCGATCGCTTTTCCGATCGTTGGTTTCGCTGTTGTAGGTGTGTTGGCGTTTGCGCAGGATTTCCCTCGACCGGTGTGGCTGTGGGCACTCTTTGCCGCTGCCTTTGTGTTCTTCGAGTGGAAGAGCGTCGAGGTCAATGACAAGCTCTTTGCCTCCCCAAGCGTCATGGTGATCATGACCGCAGCCGTCATATTCGGCCCGGAATCGGCCGTGCTCGGGTGTGTGGCGATGGCAGCACTCGGCTTGCTGCAGCCGGAGGATATCCATGACCGACGCTGGTTCCAACCGGCTGTCAACTTCGGACAGCTCATCATCACAGCGACCATATCGATCGGCGTCGTGTCCATAATCCTTGCGGCGACTGACCCGACATCGATCCCCTGGATCGCTCTCGCATCGGCTGTGGGCGCGGTCACATACGGAATAGTCAACTATCGGCTTGTCGCCTTCATCGTGTCGAGGGTGTACGGGCACAAGGACGTCGCGCCGTGGTCCCACGTTGCCCAGATCGTCGTGCCATTTGTCGGAATGGGGTTCCTCGGTGGACTTCTCGGCGCTACATATCTGCTTCTCGGTACTGCCGCCATTCCACTCATCGGCATCGTCTTCTTCACCGGCTACATGGCATTCGAGTCATACTCCCGTCTCCGCCAGGCACAGCTGTCAACGCTTGCAGGGTTCATCAAGGCTCTTGAGGCAAAGGATCTGTACACGCGTGGTCACACGGAGCGTGTCGCCTATTTCTCGAACATGATCGGTGAGCACATGGGCTTCAATGGCACGAGGCTCGAGATCGTTCGGTGGTCGGCTCTGATTCACGACGTTGGCAAGCTTGCCGTCCCTCGTGACCTCATCCGAAAGAAGACGAGGCTCACGCCGGAGGAGTATGAGGAGATGCAGGGCCACGTACATCATGTCGATGGCCTTCTCAACGAAGTTGAATTCCTCAGGCCGATGGTTGAAATCGCTTCGAACCATCATGCCCACTTCGATGGTGGGGGTTACCACGGCTCGAACGTGGGCGAGGGTGACGCCCCTTCACTCGAAGCAAGGATTCTTGCCGTTGCCGATTCCTTCGACGCGATGACCTCGACGCGCTCGTACAGGGTCGCTCTCACGCAGGATTTTGCCTTCAGGGAGCTTCGCAAGCACGGCGGATCTCAGTTCGACCCCGAGGTGGTTGAAGCCTTCATAGAGGCGCTCACCGGGGCAGGTGAGCAGTACGGCTCACCGATCGAGATCAGCGAGCAGGAGGCTCGTCGCCGTGCAGAGGTCGGCATGGGCCAGGAGCATGCTCTCGACCCGATGCACGCAAGACGACGAGCGGACGAGGGACGGGAGACTGCCCATGGCTGAGTCCCGCATCAAGGTTCTCACGATCGCGACATGGTTCGCAACGCTGGTGAGTGCCGGCGTTTTCGTGGCCGTTGGTGTCGCGAATGCAGGCGGTGACACTCTCCCATGGCTGCTCGATGTGGCCTTGTGGTCGATCGCGATCACAGCGCTCGCACTGATCACCGTTCCGGCGCCCTCCGGATCGCGCCTCAGCCTTGGCATCGGTGCCGGTGTTGCCGCTTCGGTGCTCCTCGACGATCCCGTTTCTCTGGGAGCTTCGATCTCGATCGCCCTCGTTGCGTCCTGGCTGATCCAACGCCGCCTCGGCGTCGGGGTCGGTCGCAGGGATGGTGATTATCTCGCCGACGCCCTCTCAATGGCCCTCTACGGTGTCATCTACTCGTACTCGCTCGAGCTGATAGTCGTGTCCATGGATCTCCAACCCACCTGGTCGGTGCTCGCAGCGGTGACCCTTGCGGGTCTTGGATGGTTCGGGGTGCGTGCAGTTGTTGCTGCGTTCGTTGGTCTCGAGAGAAGCGATCTTGCTGGAAGATACCTCTGGTTGCTCGCCCTTGAAGATTGGGCCGTTGTGCTGTCGATGTTCGCCGGAGGAGCCTTGTTCGGCCTTGCGTGGTCTGTCATGGGCTTGTGGGCCGTAGCTGTTGCGATCCTTCCATATGCGTTCGCCCACACTGCGTTCGAGCGCTATTCGTCGACTCGAGTGACCTACGGTCAGACGATCAAGGCGCTCGCCCAGATCCCGGAGGTCGCAGGACTTGCACCGCTTGGCCATTCGACGCGTACCTCTGACATTGCAGTGGCCATTGCCCAGGAGATAGGCCTGAAGCCGACTGCCGTGACCGAGCTCGAATACGCGGCGCTCATGCATGATGTCGGTCGCATCACTCTCAACGAGCCTGCGATTCTCCGAGCCGGATTCACCGATGAGGACATTGCTCGGTGGGGAGCGCAGATCATTGCCGAAGCCCCATATCTCCAGCGCGTGAGCGAACTCGTCAGACTCCAACATCGACCGTATCGTTCCCCCGGCGTCGAGTTCGACCCCGACATCCCGATGACATCGAAGATCATCAAGGTCGCAAGCGCCTACGACCAGGCCCAGATCGAGGAGGGACTGTCGCCTGTCGAATCATTGGAGCGAATCCACCAGGGCTCTGCCTATGAGTTCGATCCTCGCGTGGCTGCGTCGCTACGCCGAGTGCTCGTGTTCCGAGGCGTGATAGCGAATTGAAGGTCCACGGTTCTCAATTCTCGGTCAACAGTCAGCCGCAGATCTGTGATCTGTGAAGGGTGGACTGCAGACCTATTCCGCTGCTGATCCGGGCTCGGCTGCAACTCTGTGTGCGAACAGACTGAGGGGTCTTCTCATCTGGTCCTCGAGGAACGCACCGATACCTATCGCGAGGAACACGTCACCGAGAGAGAGCACGGCGCTGGGCAGCGGAATGATGTCAGCAAGAAATGGCACCACTGTGTCCTCGGTGAGCAGTACGTGCTTTGCACCGAGCACGAGATCACTTGATCCACCGGCGATCCTCACGGCTTCCTCGAGCACTGGCATGCCTCCGTTGAGCACAATGACCGTGAAGTTCATGAGAATTCCCATTCCAGCGATCCACATGCCGGTCATTTCCCGGTTGAGCCACAGGAACAACAGCAAGGGCAGATAGGAAACAAGGATCAGACCGATCGCAAGTTTGTGGCTATCGGCAGGTACGACGGATGACGCCGCAAGAAGGATGAAACCGAGAGGTAGGAGCGACCACAACCTCACGCGGATCTCGGTGAGGTTCCGGAGTTTGCCTCCTCGAACCCAGCCGACGACGATAGAAATCAGGATAACGAAGAGCATCCACTGCATGGGTTCACAATAGCGAGCGCTTCGATATGTGAACGCTTGCGGTTGAGAGCTTTTCTATAGTCTTTCGCGACCGGCGGCGCACCGAACAGTGCCGTTGGTCGGGTCGTCGAAATGGCCGACATGTACTGTTCGGATTCTCCGGAGAATCAGGGGAGCGAAGTGATCACCTACAACGTCACGGATGCAGTCGCAACGGCGACCATCGATGATCCCGAGCGGCGAAATCCCTTGTCCATCGAAACGATGGGCGAACTCACAGACGCGATGCGTAGGGCCGGTGTCGACGATGACGTGCGTGTAATCGTTCTCACCGGTGCCGGTGACAGAGCCTTCTCTGCAGGAGGCGACCTCTCAGGGGGTTTCGTGGATTCGCCCTTGCCTGACCACCAATCAAGGGCTGTTCTTGCTGATCTGTTTCGTTCAATGCGTACGAATCCGAAGCCGATCATCGGCCGAATCAATGGTGTCGCCCTCGGGGGTGGGTTCGGAGTAGCAGCGGCGTGTGACATCACGATCGCGTCCGAGAATGCCAGGTTCGGAACACCTGAGATCAACCTTGGACTCTGGCCGATGATGATCTCAACCGTGTTGCTACCCCTTGCACCTCGAAAGAAGCTCCTCGAGATGATGCTCATCGGCAAGGTGATCGATGCCACCGAGGCGCAGGAGCTCGGAATCGTGACTCTTGTGGTGCCATCGGATGGTCTTGACGCAGCGGTGGGCGAGATCGTCGACCAACTCCGTGGCAAGTCGCCTGCTGCGCTGGCTCTCGGCAAGTCCTCCTTCTATGCAATGGAGGGAATGGACTTCGACACCGCCCTGGACCATCTCCATATAGGGCTCACCGCCGTGTCATTCACAGAGGACGCCACCGAGGGTGTTCAGGCATTCCTCGAGAAGCGCAAGCCGAACTGGAGAGGCCGGTAGGTAGACACGCGAAGATCGACGACGGGTCGGTTGCTGCCGCTCGCTTCCGAGGTCGGACTTCGGTTTTCGGATTTCGTCCTCCCGTCGTCTGTCGTCCTCCTATACCAGCCACTGCAACAGCCACACAGCCGGGAGTCCGATCACGATCGCTGCACCGATGCTCTTGGTGGCCCAGGCAGCGATACCACCGATGATCGCGGCGGGGACAAACACGTTCCACGGATCGAATTGTCCCCCAGGGGCCACCAAAGTGGGCACTGTGAGGGCAGCGAGCACGGCAGGGGCGATGTACCGAAGCCCGCGTTCAAGTGCAGGCGGAACCTCGATCTTCCCGAACAACGCAATGAATACGAACCTGATCGTGAAAGTCGCGATACCCGCCGCGATGACGACCAGCCACATCGTCATCGGAGCCTCTTCTCGAACAACATGCCTGCCGCGATGCCGGCGGCAGTGCCGACGAGCAGACCGAGGTGAAACGGCAAGGTGATGGCAGCAGCCGCACCTCCGCCCCCAACGACGGCTGCAAGCAGTCCCGGTTTGTCCTTCACGGCTTGGACAAGCAGCGCCATGAAGGTGAGTGGGATCGCGAACTCCAATGACCATGAGGATGGAATCGCCGTGCCGAGCAGCAGACCGGTGGTAGTGCTGATCTGCCAGGTGATCCAAAGAGAAATTGCCGCTGCCAGGTAGAAGCGGAAGTACCCGTTCGCCCGAGTCGGCGTGGGGAATCGGTGCGTGGTCACTAGGTATGCCTGGTCGGTCAGCAGGTAGGCAACACCGATTCTTCTGGACAGTCGCTGGCCTGCCGTGTACCGGCCAAGGTCGGCCGAGTACATGAGCATCCGTGCATTGATGATGATTGCGGTCATCACCGCGACGACAGGTGTCCCCCCACCGTCCATGACCTCAACGAGGGCAATCTGGCTCGCGCCCGCGAACACGATGAATGACGATGCCCACGCCGCGAGAACTGGGACATCTGCGTTTGCGGCTGTGACGCCGAATACCAGCCCGAACGGAATGACGCCAAGCAGAATGGGTGAAACCGCACGCACCCCCTGAAACCAGCTGGCCTCGATGTCCGATGTATCCATGTGTGTCCACTGTCGTTCGTGTCAGGTTCGAACTGGGGACGCTAGTGGTCTGTCGCAGATTTGGTGTCTGGGTGTCAGCGTGGCATCGGCGTCATCTGGCAAGGACGCACAACGAAGGCGCAGTCTGGACTGCGTCGAGGCGGAGGACATAGCCAGGGACGTTGAGGACCGGTGAGACACGGCATCCATTTCTGCGACAGACCACTCCTAGAGCACGGATGCGGAGCGACGCGATCGGTTCGGTGCCTTGTTGACGGTTGGCGGCTACGAGCCGAAGTGCTTTGCAAACTTTTCCGCAAGGTCTTCCTCAGTCACCCTGCCAAAGATGCGCTCGACGATCACACCATCGGAAGAGATGATGTACGAAGCAGGTAGGCCGAGCGGCTTGTAGGCCCCATCGACGGGGCCCTTGTTTCCGTCGAAACCAAGGAGATAGGACACATCGATCTCTTCAGCGAATTCCTCGGCGTCGGACCGTGAGTCCTGCACCGAAACCCCGATGAACGCGATTTCGGGAAATGCGTGGGACGATCGGTCGATCGCCGGCATCTCCTCACGGCAAGGGAAGCACCACGATGCCCAAAGGTTGAGGAATATCGGTCGACCATCACTTGCAAGGTGTTCTGCCAGAGAGAACTCGCCGTCTTGTGTTGGAACGGAGAACGATGGAGCGATTTCAGCACCTTGTGGAGCCGCTGCTCTAGGTGCTTCTGTCGCGCTCGACGAAGAACAGGCTGTCGCAATGATGGCAACCCCTGCCAGGAGCGCGAAGAGGATGGGTCGTGTGCTCATTCGTTCCATGCCAGTGACGGTAGATGCCAGATCGGTATACCGGTCCAACGGGCGAACCAGGTTTTGTGTTCCACCAATGGCAACGGATCGGTCGCTTC
>QMQC01000041.1 GCA_003648875.1 Actinomycetota bacterium | reverse complement strand
CGGGGTGACGGCTTCGTCGCAGTCGGACAAAGCTGCGACGACACAGGATGCACCACCGCCCTATGGACCTCCCCAGACGGGATCACCTGGAACAGGGAAACTCCCGAACCCGGATTCTTCGACGGCAGCATGACCACCGTCCGGGCAGCCGGACCCGGCCTCGTTGCCTTCTCAATCCTCCATTCGGGTCCCGGAGAAGCAGCAGGAATCGGCCACTGGACCTGGGGAAGCTAAACCTCGAGGTAACCAACAACCGTCCCGACCCCCAACCAAACACGCAGACAGGAAGACAACACACCCGCACATAACGGCACTTATGGCTGCACCGTATTGGCGCTTATGGGTGGTCGAATGTAGTCGTCCTTGAACATGTCCCACAGTCCCGGGGGGCTGAATAGTCCCTCTCGGGACGATCCCCGTGTCCCGTTGAGTCCAGAGGACTCATTTGTTCATGTCCGGCGCGTAGGCTTGGGTCACAGGTGTGACATCGCGCCCTCGTCTGGACATGTAGGGACAGAGTCGAAGAAAAAGAGTCAGTGGAACAGCTATTGGGCAACGACCAGAAGTTCCGTGGTCTCTATGACCGCTATTTCGTTGCAGTCCGCAGCTACTGCCTTCGGCGGCTTCCGGTCAGTGAGGTGAACGATGCTGTGGCAGAGACGTTCCTTGTGGTCTGGCGACGTATCGACGACGTGCCCGCAGAGAGCGCCGTCCGACCGTGGATCTACACGATTGCCAAGAACGTGGTCCGTAACGCCAACCGTTCCAAGCGCCGCCGAACGAGATTGAATCTCCGTATAGATCGGCTCCGGTCAGCACCCGAACCCACGTCGGAAACCTTGGTCGTAAGCAGCGCTGAGAACGACAAAGTCCTCCGGATGCTTGCAGAGCTACGCCCGGTCGATCAAGAGATACTGCGACTGAGCTTCTGGGACGAACTCTCCAACTCTGAGATTGCCCAGATCCTCGACATAGAACCCCACGCGGTGACGATGCGTCTCAGCCGAGCGAGGAGCCGGTTGGCCCACCGCCTGGGCATGGAAACGACCAAACAGTCAACAGAGGCCGATCCCCGACCCGTTACCGAAGGAGGTGAGCGATGACTACGAACACCGATCCCGTGCGGCAGCGCATGGCGGCAGCGGATCCCGCTGCAGTTGATGCCGAACCGCCGAGCGGACTCCTGGATCACGCCGCTCTCCTTGACCTCATCATCGAAAGGAATGGGGAAATGGAACGAGTCACAAGCTCCAAGAGATCGACAGTCCTGTGGCGGCGACCTGTTGTCGTCGCGGTCGGATTTGCGATGCTGATATTGCTGGTCATCGGCGTGCCAATCCTCCTAGGCGGCGGAAGCGGCGGAAATGAAGCCCCGGTCGCTACCGAGCCGACGACGCCACCAACCACTGTCGCTACCGAGCCGACGACGCCACCAATGGTGGAGTCGTGGCAGCAGGGTACCGAAGTGATGAGTTCAGCGATCGGGCTGTACGACATGACCCGGTTCGGGTCCCAGCTGGTCGCGGTCGGCTTCGACATTGGAGACGACAACGCCCGGCCGAACGGTGCGATCTTCGCCAGCGACGACGGGGTCGCGTGGACGCGTCTCGCCGAGGAAGATCCCGCATTGAACCTCGGGGCCGTGCAGATAGCTGCCGTCACCGACGGCGGACCAGGACTGGTTGCCGTTGGCAGAGGATGTGAAGACGAAACCCAAGGGTGCACGCCCTACGCCACAGCGTGGACATCGACCGACGGCACGTCATGGTTCCGCACCGCGCACGACCCGGTTGCCTTCGGAGATCTGGTCACGGAGACCACCAGCATGAACGACGTGCTCGCTGATGATGGAGGGACCCTTGTTGCTGTGGGTTTGTTTCAGGATTGGCTTGTCGATGATGCCGGTGTCGAACAGTCGGTCACGACATTTCCGGCGGTCTGGCTGTCCTCCGATGGGGTCAGTTGGGAACGAACATTGATTGGCGAGGGATTCGAACAGACAGTTGATGCCTTCCTCAACGGCTTGCCGACAACACCTATGCAGGCCGTCGCCCGGAGTCCCGACGGGAGTTTCGTGGCCGTGGGTGCAATGCTCGACAAGAACGACAAGTCCACCGCTGCGGTGTGGACCTCAACCGACGGGAGCGCGTGGGATCGTGTCGACCCCACATCACCGGCGTTCGGACCCGGCACCGACATGGTTGACATCACCTGGGGTGAGAACGGATTCATGGCGGTCGGTACCTTCGGCAACTCCGAGGCCGGCATCTGGCAGTCACCGGACGGCACCACGTGGACACGCGTCGACACCGCCACACAGCCATTCGACTCGATCACATATCTGACGTCCGTCGCCGCGCTCAACACTGGCTACGTCACCGCCGGCCCGCACATAATCGAGGCCGGCTCGTTGACGCTCTGGACCTCGCCGAACGGTGAGAACTGGACCCGGGTTCACGTCATTCAAATGGAAGATAGCTACGCGTCGAAGATCGTCGTCGTCGACGGCGGGATCGCCCTTGCGGGCGGGTTCCGACCCACGGATGGCTTCCAAGCAGCCGTCTGGCTAGGTCCGCGGCTCGATCCCAACACGCCGTAGATCTTGCCGCTACCCAGCCCAGGCGCATGGCAAAGCCACAACGGAAGGGTGCGGGACCTGGACGACGCCGCCATCTGGATTGGAACCTGGGAAGAGGAACGATGACGAAAGGAGTCATCACCATGAACAAGAAGATCAAATCACTACTCATCGCCGCTGCAGTCACGCTCCCTGTGCTGGCCGCGACCACCGCCACCGCCGGACCAGACTGCGACAATCCGAAACTCGCCGACAACCCTCACTGTCCCCCGACGACCACGACAACCTCAGTCCCCGATCTCGGGAGCAGTTGTGCCGAGTCGATCGAGCAGGGGCACCAGGTCTTCAGCGAGACTGACGAATTCAAAATCGTGGTCAATCCGGGCGACGCCGGGTGTGTCGACTGGACCACGACCTTCGAGACGAATTGGGTCGTGACAATCGACCCAGGCAGCGCCAACAGCGTCCTTTTCAACGTTCGCGGCAGCCACCCAGGCGACTTCTGCTGGCTCGATACCCTTGGCGTCAAAGACATCAAGACCGGCCTGAACACACTGACCATCACACATTCAAACGGGCCACTCGCCAACGGTGGTGGGCCGCTCCCTATTTCGTCAGTCGGTGCCTGCGGAAACTGGGATGACAGCTATACGTCATTCGTGTTCACTATCGGCCCGAGCGGGAAGCCCTCACCAGTGACCGTCAGCGTGACAGCGACCGACTAAATCCAACCCGGTCTGCGCGCCGGGTCGCGCAACCACAAACCGAGTCACACCCTGCGTTCCGCTGGTCGACCCATATCACAACACAACTGAATCGATGGGTGCTTCCGCATACCGCCCATATCGGCTGCAATGACCACCTGACATCGCAGCACATATGTCCGCCCTGTAGGTCGCGCAAAGCTGTCGTTCTGGGCGCCCACGCCAAACCTTGGCTACTCCAAAGGGTTCGCGTCCCGATAGCTCGGCGATGAGTCACGACGTCTGAGTGACTCATCGTTGTCGTCCAAGTAGGCCGAATGTGGGAATTCAGGAAGGAGGTTGTCCGAGCTGACCTCGATCTCTTTGGCAGGCGATGGAGCAGCTTCGAAATCGAGGGACTTACTGAGTTTCGGAGTCTTAGGCGCCCATTTTTGAACCTGCTGAACCACGTCGCCATAGAACGCGAGCATTTGCGTCTGTGTCTCAGCGACAAACGATCCGCTTGACGTTCCCCGCTTGATTCCCATGTCGTCCGTATCAGCGACCTCGAACATCGTGGGTTCACGTTTGGCATCCTCCGGTAGCAACAGCGTGGACAAGTCGGCCCGGGCCGCGTCCAGAAGAGCCGAGGCGGTGGCACGCGTGCGAGCAAACTTCACCGTGATACGCAAATCGTCTGGCGCATCGCGTAGCTGTCGCAACAGCCAGTTGATCCGCGTCCTAGCGCGACCATCCTTCGCTGCGCGGACCTGCATCGACAGGCCAGTGCCCCACTTTCGGCCCTGAATCGTCGTTTCTGTGGGATTCGAGCCCACTGATGGCCGCCCAGAGCGCTCGGGACCCCCACCACTGTACCGAAGTGGATACCCCTTTGTGCCGATATGCGCTAGCTGGTTCACCCTTTGGTTGATGGTCTCGAGAATGGCGGGCACACGACCAGGCTCACCACTTCCTTCATTTCACCAGGAATCCAGGGGACTTCGGCAAAGATCTCCCACTCGGCGGTTGCATCCAGTTTCGACTGGATTTCAAGACACACCAGAACCATCTCGGCGTCTAAGTCCCAATAGGCGAGTGCTTCAGAGCTCTCCTGCAACTCGTCGAGACTGCCCGCCGTCTCGGCTCGAACGGCCCAGGCTTCCGCTACAGCCAGAATCCGGCCGAGTAGTTCGACAACATCTCCGTGAAAGTCGGCAAACGCCTCGGGTGGGTTCAAGTCGGTCACGCCGTTCTGCAAGTCGGTCCTGATGGCCACCACCCTGTCCAGTATCTCCTTGCCTTCCTCAACCGTGGTTGCCGATGCCCACTGTGCCTCGAGCACGTCGAACTCGTCGGTTATTGCGAAGCTCGCCGACTGAAAGGACTCGCTGTACTCCGCCAAGGAGAGGGTGCCTCCACCACAGGCGGCGAAAACGAAGACAATGCACGCACTCGCCAGTGCCCGTCTCACGAATCTCAGCTGCATACCGACCCGGAATCTAATGGCTGCTGTCGCCCACCAACGTAACAGCCGCGCCCTCCCGCAACCAAGTGCTCAAGACTTCTTCCAGGATTGCTTCTTCTTCTTCTTCTTGGCTGAGCCTTTGGCCACCGCAGCAGTGGAGACCGCCAAACGCGCCCGAGCCCCAGCGGTTGAGGCGTACCCGCTTGACCCGGCTTCACACCGAGCACAGCCCCCCACTTCGCCGTCTCAGGTGGCGCATAGGTGAGGATATAGGGGTAATCCGTGCGTGGTTTGCCGAGTGGGCTGTCAGGCTGGTTGGGTCGCTCGATGTTCGACTAGGTGTTTGATGACATGTTGTACGTCGGGCTGTACGCCTGTGATTGTCTCTGACCACATCGAGTGCAGGAAGAAGAGACCAGGGGTGTTTGGCGACGATGCCGCGTTGGTGGATAGGCAGGCGTTGGTCATCGAAGACGGGGATATCGATCCAGTCAAAGCCGGGGCGATATCCGGTGCACCAGATCACGTTTGAGACGTCAAGTGCCCGTCCATCGCCGACCACCGGCTTGCCTTTCTCGACACCGGTGATGCGTCCCACGCGGGTTACGCCTGGTTCTTCGAGTTCCTTGGGGCGCACTCGCACAAGTGGCGGGAGGCTCTCGATTGCGGCGGCCAGCTGATTGTCGAGGAATTCACGAACGACCGTAACTTTCGTGTCCTCCCACTCGTCTTCCCTGGGAAGAAAAGGACCGGCCCAAGGGAGACAAAGGACGTGTGGCGAATACTGTCAACCCCATCGAACTCAAACCGATCGAACGTTTCTACCGGGCGCATGCGGACGCGGTCTACGCGTTCCTGGTGTCCCTTTGTCGGGACCCGACCTGGGCGGAGGATCTGATGCAGGACACCTTCGTCAAGGCTACGAGGTCCATGAGCGGCTATCGGGGTGGGAATCCCCGATCGTGGCTGTTTTCGATCGCCCGGTCCGTCTTCATCGACGACACCCGACGGCGTCGTGAAGTTCCCGTTGACGAGATCGAAGAGAAGGGTGTGGTGGATACCGATATCGCCGAGCTCATTCTCATCGAGCGATCGCTGTCGAAACTGCCCGAACGGCAACGCACTGCACTCCTTCTGGCCGACATGGCGGGTTTGAGCTACGCGGAGGTTGCCGAATCCATTGGATGCTCGCATGCCGCAGTGAAAGTTCTCATCCACCGGGCCAGGGTGTCGTTTCGGGCCCACTACACGGAGACCAACCTATGAACCACGAAGAAGCTCAGGAACTTCTCGAGGATTACGTCGATGAACGACTCGACCCGCCAGTCCGCCATCAACTCGAGAAGCATCTCAGTGGGTGTTCCGAATGTCGATCGATCCTGGACGGCGTCGCCCCCGTGAATCTCGCAGCATTGGGTACCGCCGACGTCAATGAGCGAACCCTGCGGCGTTCGGTTCGACGGGCGCTGTGGCGCACGGTAATCGACGCAGCGGGCATGCTCATCCTTCTCGCCGTTGCCTTGGCGGTGATCTCGACCCTCGTTGTTCACCCCCTCCTCATGAACAGGGGTGGCAGAGCGGAGGCGGCTGCTCGTGCTACCTACGACGTCGTCGGTCTATTCAATGAGGGAGCGATCGTGACTGACTTCTCGATCAATTCTGGAGCGTTTGACAGGACCTTCACCGCCACAGCACAGATGCCCGTCGGAGCCGGCGGGGCCGATCTCGGCACTGTGTCATCTCGAATCGGTCTCTTCGGGTTCGGGGGTGCCGACGGGGGGACGTTCTGGCCTTTCGTCGACTCCGATTCCAGGATTCAGGGTGTTGCCCAGGATGTACTCGGTCGATTGGGTGACGGAGCGGTCGCTACCGTGTCGGTCCGCTTCTACGAATCGATCTCAGTCGACCATGCACAGTTGCTGGCAGACTCTCCCGGCTCTGACGTGAGTGTTGTGTGGGCCGGGTTCCTTCTTTCTGAGGCCGACCCGGCAGTCGCAGCTTCCGATCCGCTTCGTATGCTGGGATACTCTACGTGCACCGGGACCGACCAGATCCCGCCGAAAGTCTTCGCCGGCTCCTCGGCGAGCGCGGGCGGATCGTTCGGGGCGAGTCCTTCTTCGGTACGGAACGCTCTGCAGGAGGTCCGCCGCTCACTCAACCATCTCGCCGAAAACCCAGATGTGGCAGCCGAACTCCTGGGCGGAGTGGTCGAAGACGCGGTGCAGCGGGCTGCTACGTACGTTGCCGGTACCGACCCGCAGGTCGAAACCCTGGTGGTCACCGGACCGACGGATGAAATCTTGAGATTCTTCGAACAGGCCGACACCAGAGACGGGTTGGTTCTGGCAGTGGACTTCTACAACTGGGCCGGCCCGGTGTGTGGGAGGTGACGTCCATGGATACGTACGGACGCATCAGACGGAACCGATTCACAGTAAAGGGTTCGGCCTTCCTGGTTGTGTTCTTCTCAATCGTTGGTGCGGTGGTGGGAACCCGATCAGAGATCGAGTCGACCGTGCTCCAAGCAGTAGCGACGGCGTTGGCGTTGGCGCTGCCTGCCGCATTCGCTCTCGTGTCCCTCAAGCGGCGACCTTCGCTCCTACTAGTGTCCGTCTTCGCCACAGCAGTCATCGCGGTGACGACTCTGGAGTTTCTCCCCGTGTGGCTGATAGCCGGAGGAGCCTGGATCTTTGCGATTCGAAACCGGCCCAGACCTGCGCGTGAACCACGATGGGCTTGGATCGGTCGACCGCTTCTGGCAGCAACGGTGATCGTGCCCCTCATCCTCCTCTTCGGGCATGCTGATCCAACTTGCACTCTCACCGCCGACGATGGCCGAGTGGAGCAGCTTGACCCCGCAGCCCGGGGCCTGAACTCGGGATGGAAATGGCGTGTTCCCAGTACGTCCATCAGAACGTCCGTCAGCGTCAGCGGCGTCACGTCGTCAACCGGTGAAGAAACGACGGACGTGGAGGCGTGTTCCTCGGACCGCGTGATGCCGTGGGAAGCACTCACGTCGTTGACGGCGAGCGGTCTGATCATCGCACTCGCCTATCTATGGCCGGTCACTCACCGGCTCGGAGAACCACGTCGGCTGGACGGAACATCCCCCCGGCAGGATCAGCCTTAGCCACGTCCGAAACCAGGATCCTGCTCATGGCGTTGACCTCCAACCGGCAGAAACGAATCGACACCATGGACGCAGGCACCGGGCTGCTCAACATTGGATACACCCACCACGACCCCGGTCGGCGCAGCGACCAGGCCGTCCATATCAATCATTCCCCGTGCAAGAACGCTCGCATCACCCGCCCGCCCTGATGGGTACGTCGGTGCTCGGGTGTCCACGAGCACGTTGCGAGGCTTGGGCCCGCTGGTGGGCGGGAACTTCAAGAAGATGTGGTCGCGCGACGCTGATCAACGCACGCTTCGTGGCCTCCCCTCACGTCCGCAGCGGACTCCTCACCAAATCCCAACCCGCAGCACGGCTGATCCAAGTGAGTTGGCTCCACCAAACCCGGGACAGACCAGTCTCCATCAAACCCAGGGTGATCTAAACCTCCAAGGAGCGCACGTTGTTAGCTAGGCCGTCTTGGCCAGCTTGGCAAGTTCGCCCCGGAGGTCGCTGAGTTCCTGCAAGACCTGTTCAAATTTCTTGACGATCTCTTGGTTTGTCGGGTTCTGCGTCGTCGCCATGATTGGTTCACATCCTTTCCAATCGCTGTTCCAATACGGTCCGCGTTGGGTGCTCGTCACACAAGCTGATCAGTTCCGGTCCCGAAATCAGCACTGTGTGTCGTGCACTCGTGCCGGTTCGGACGGCTCTCTCATCGAGTCAGCCGAATTGGTTGAGGGGTAACTCGAAGAGCCGAACTGGGTCATCGAATCCTTTGAGAGCCATAGGTCCTCGATCTACGAACGAGACCGGCTTTCCCACAGAGAGTTCGCGCACTGCGCTTGAGACGAGGATCTGTCCGGCGCTAGCGTGCCCACAGATTCGGGAAGCGAGATTCACCACAGCACCAAACAGGTCCTCATGCTGGCTCACCGGCTCCCCCGCGCTGATCCCGATTCGTAGACGACCCTCATCGATGTCTGTGTTCTTCGGCTCGCCAAAGCCGTGCTGAATCTCGAGAGCGCACTTGATTGCGGCGCTGACATGACTGAATGAAGCAAAGATGCCGTCACCCGTGTGCTTGACCTCTCGTCCGGCATGGGAAGAAAGGGCCTCCCTCACGATCAGGTCATGGCGCTCAAGCAACGCCAGCGCCGCTGCATCGCCCTCCCTGCTGCTGATCTGGGTCGACCCAACAAGATCGGTGAACATGATCGCGCGAAGACCGGAGTCAAGCTGACCGTCATCGTGTCTTGCGATGTTCGGAGCGCTCTTCTCCCAATTTCCCATGAACAGACCGACACTCGGCTTCTCAACCTCCACCATGTTGTGGGGCACCAACCCGTGGGACGCCTTGTGCACGGCAATCGCCGCTTCCTTCGTCGGCGCATCCACCAAACAGAATGCCTCACCGTCGGGGCTATTGAACCAAAACGTCAGGAACTGGACCCCGTACTTGTCCTGGATGGCGAGATCGCGCTCATGAGCATCCTTGATGTCCTGCTCCGTCACATCACCCAGGTCCGCGTGAACATCCATATAGATCGGCATCTCGCAACGCTACTGAGTTCTTGCGAATACACAGACGGCAATGAGCTGTTCAAATCCGACAGTACGTTGGGCTCAGTACGGTGGGCCGGTGGGGCGTATGGGTGGCCGGGACTTCGCATTCTGAAGCGGGTAGCACTCTGCAGCACCTACAGGGTCGTTCTCGGGGTTGAACCAGGGGCATTCCTGATGGCGCTCGGGAACGGTTGAGAAGATACTTGACCCATGGTCAAGACCTCGGAGATGAATTCATGTTGAAGTTCCTGCTATGGCTACTGCTTCTCGTCATCGCGTCGCCACTGGCATTGCTCGCGCTCATCGCTGGCCGTTCGTTTGGGTACTGGGCCTGCCGTTCCGGCTCATCGGCATTTCAGTGAGCGCTGCATTCGACCTGATCGAAATGATCATCCGCATGCCGGCCCGCCTGCTCCGGGGCCACTCGCCCGGCCACACAGTCATGCCCTAGCCACAAACACGGGTAGCCAATCCATACGCCCTGTGTGACGACGCAAAGCAGTCTCGAT
>QMQC01000040.1 GCA_003648875.1 Actinomycetota bacterium | reverse complement strand
GCCGTCGCCCGCCCGAACCTTGATGGTCACCCGGTCAATGAACATGAGGGGACGATATACGAATCACGTGTCACGTAGTACGACCGCCCCCGATTGTGGAGGACAGTCGCGATAGAAGGTTCGTGCTACGTCGTACGTATTACTGCTGCTCCAGCAGCACTGATACCTGGCGGCGGCCGCGGCTCGAGCCGTACTTGACGGTGCCGGGTTCGAGCGCATAGAGCGTGTCGTCGCCACCCTTGGCAACGTTGGTTCCCGGGTGGATACGAGTGCCGCGCTGACGTACGATGATCGCGCCCGCGTTGACGGTCTGGCCGTCGAAGACCTTTGGACCAAGACGTTTCGCCGCCGAATCGCGGCCGTTCCTGGATGAACCGCTTGCTTTGGTTTTCGACATCGTTAGGCCTCCTGGTCGACTGTTGTATCGGCAGCCGCTTTGGGCTTTGCCGCCTTCTTCTTGCCAGCAGAGGTCTTGATCGCGGTGACCTTGATCGTGGTGTACTTCTGACGGTGACCCTGACGACGGCGGTAGCCCGTCTTGTTCTTGTACTTGAAGATATCGATCTTCGGGCCGTGGGAGTCACCCATGATCTCTGCGGTAACGGTCGCCTTCTTGAGCTTGGCCGGGTCCGAGATGACCGAACCGTCATCAGCGACGATGAGCAGCGGTGTATAGGACACCTTCTCGGTGCCCTTGATGCGCTCGACCGAGAGCACATCGCCTTCTTGAACCTTGGCCTGCTTTCCGCCGGCGCGGATTATCGCGTACATGATCCTCTGTTGGTCTTTCCGTGTATTGACTTCAAGCGCGGTGATACGGACCCGATTCGGGAACGTGTGGGAAGTGTATCAGTCATCAGATATCAGTTATCAGTCTCTTTCTGAACCGTGAATCGTCAACTATGCAGTGCCAACCTCTTCAGTCGCTCCGGCGTCGTGCGCCGGGACTCCCGTTGCTGCTGCTTCTTCGTGGAGCAGCACTCCCCGACCACCGCAGTGCTGGCAGACCTCCGAGAACGATTCAAGTAGACCGGCTGACACGTTCTTCCGTGTCATCTCGACAAGTCCGAGGTGAGAGACCTCGAACACCTGGGTACGAGTCTTGTCCTTCGCCAGATGCTCCTTCAGCCTCCTGAGGACAGACTCCTGCGCCTTTGTGGACTCCATGTCGATGAAATCGATCACGATGATGCCACCGATGTCGCGGAGCCTGAGTTGCCTTGCGATCTCCTCAGCAGACTCCAGATTGTTCTGGAGGACCGTTTCCTCGAGGTTCGTCGATCCAACGAATCGGCCTGTGTTGACGTCGATCACTGTCAGGGCTTCGGTCCTGTCGATCACGAGATGCCCTCCTGAAGGAAGCCATACGCGTCTGTCGAGTGCCTTTCGCAGCTGATCCTCGACGTGATACCGCTCAAAGAGAGCGAGCTCGTCCTTGTACCGCGTGACCTTCTCAACAAGGTCGGCCTCGGTGCCGGCAAGGTAGTCGAGCACCTGCTTGTGGATCTCGGGATCCTCGACGAGCAGCCTGCGGAAATCTCGCGTGAAATGCTCACGGATCACCCTGATGACAAGAGGTGGTTCTTCATAGACCAGAGCCGGAGCCGAAGACTCCGAACGTTTCGTGTCGATCTCGTCCCAGATCGCCTTCAGCCTGTCGATGTCACCGCTGATGTCGTCCTCAGTGGCACCTTCAGCAGCGGTGCGAACGATGATCCCTGTTCCCTTCGGTCTGAGATCGCCGACAACCTCACGAAGGCGGCGACGCTCGTCGTCTGGCAGCCGACGCGAGATACCACGCACGTCCTCGCTCGGGGCCAGAACGAGATATCGACCGGCAAGACTGATCTGGTTCGTGAGCCTTG
Source organism: Actinomycetota bacterium (assembly GCA_003648875.1). Taxonomy (GTDB): domain Bacteria; phylum Actinomycetota; class Acidimicrobiia; order Spongiisociales; family UBA5794; genus B3-G11. Next base: position 8,252 of record QMQC01000040.1, on the reverse strand, counting down.
CGCCCTTGTGGCCCATTGCGTCCTTGACCACCTGGACGAGGACAGAGTCACCGGTGTGGAGCGCGTTCTCGATGCGTCGCGGCTTCCCCTTGAGATCATGCTCGGAATAGTTGATGTCGCCTGCATAGACGACACCGTTCTTGCCTTCACCGAAATCGATGAAAGCTGCCTCCATGCCGGGCAGGACATTGCGTACCTTGCCGAGATACACGTTGCCAACGATCGACTTGCGATCAGATTTCGCAACGTAGTGTTCGACAAGAACGGGACCTTCGAGCACGACGATCTGGGTTTGGCTCGGGCTTTTGCGCACAAGCATCTGCTTGCGTGCGGTCTCAGGGGGCTCGATGATCTCCATCGGCGGACGGCGCCGTGATGGCGCGGTCTTCGAACCGCTTCTCTGCTTTCGCCCCTTCTGGGCCTTGCTGCGAGGCTTCTGTTTGGTCGTCGCCCCGGACGACTTCTTGTCGTCAGACCTGACGAACTTCCGGACGGTGACTTCCTGACCGTCCACAACTCGAACTTGACGTTCCTCTGTTGCGTTGCCCTTGCGAATGACTGAGGGTGTCTTCTTCGTGAAGAGTCCCATGGATCAACTCCTTCGAATGCCCGTTGGGGCAAGCTTCTCGTAGATCCGATCCAGGACACTCTCGGGTGAAGCCACGCAGATCTGCATCCGCGTGCGAGCGATTCGCGAGAGACTGAGAGCCAACGATGCCGCGCGCTACTTCGAACCGGTCGAAGTGCACGATTCGCGAGACGATCTGTCGAAAAGTCGACAGCGCTTCGAGCGATCGGACGCTGGCCATACCCATCCCGGGTCGGAAAAATGACTGCCGCGAGTGCGGCGTGATGAGGCAAGACTAACAAGCAGGGCAGGCAAGTCGGTGATCTTCTGAAGACCGACAACCGATCGGTCGCGTTGCTCCCTTTCGGACGTCGTCAGGTCGCAACGTCGACATCAAGCGTCTGCTGTGATGCTTCGTTCGGGTCGTAGCAGCGTCTGCAGCGGGCCTCGTAGGAGCCTGTTGCGCCGAGCACCACCAATTCGTCCGACTGGACGACACGCTGGGTGAACAGACCAGGGCCTCCACAACGATGACATACGGCGAGGGACTTTGTCACGTACTCTGCACGGAGCATGAGCGATGGGATCGGTTCGAAAGGACGACCGAGATAGTCAAGATCCAATCCGGCAACGATGATGTTCTTCCCCGCTCCGGCGAGAATCTCTGCAACTTCCACGAGTCCTTCGTCGAAGAACTGGCCCTCGTCAATGCCTACAACCACGGTGCGATCATCGATCCCCCGCAGCAACTCGTCTGAACCGGCAACAGGGGTCGCCGCAGTGGACATGCGCGAATGCGAAACCACTTCCCCGACCGCGTAACGCGTGTCCAGCAAGGGCTTGAAGGTTTGGGTCGGCACTCTGGCAAGGTGATAGCGCGTCACCCTTCGGATGAGTTCTTCGCTCTTGCCTGAGAACATCGGGCCCGCAATGACCTCGATCCACCCTTGATCTGCTCGTCGATGCATGTGAAAGGAGACTACCGGATGCCAGGCATGAGTTGTGTGGCCTCCGGCATCCGACTTCCGACTTCGGTACTTCTCACTCCCCGACAGGGGAGTTCCTGCGAATCCACGCCGAATGGGCCAATCCCAGTGAGGCGCTGAGGGCAACGAATACAGTTCCCCCCGCCGACATGAATGGCAGAGGCAGGCCCGTAACCGGCATGATCCGAACCGTCATGCCGATGTTGACGAAGATGTGGAACGCAAGCATGGCCGCGATGCCGATCGTCACCAGGAATGCGAATCGACTCCGAGCGCTACCGGCGATGATCAAGAGCCTGAAGAGCAGGATTCCGAACAAGCTGATAACGATCGCGCTCCCGATGAAACCGAACTGCTCCCCGACGGCAGTGAAGATGAAATCGCTCGACTGGACGGGGACGAACTGCAGATTCGTCTGGGAACCCTCGAAGAGTCCCTTGCCGAACAACCCCCCTGAGCCGATTGCGATCTCTGACTGAACCTGGTTGTACGTTGCGTCGAGTGAGTGCGAATCCGGGTCGATGAACGCGGTCAAACGTGTGATCTGGTACGCCTTGATGATGTTCAACTGGAATACGCCGACCGTTCCGACAACGGCCGCTACGAACAGGAACCCGAGTTGACGCATCGTCGACCCGCCAACAAACAGCATCACCAGAACGACGAACACAAACACGAGCGTTGTACCGAGGTCGGGCTGTCTGAAGATCAATGCTGCCGGGATCCCAACCACGACAAGGATTCGAGCAACGGTGTTCCACTTGAGAGGCACCTCGGCTGCGGCAAGCAGTGACGCGACCATGAGGATCACGGCGATCTTTGCAAACTCCGAGGGTTGGAACTGAATCGGTCCCAGCGGCAACCATCGTTGCGCCATTCGTTCACTCTCACCCAGTGGGGTGAGCACCAGGATGAGAGGCACGACCGCAGCAATGTAGATCGGACCCGCAAATCCTCTGAGTTCGACGAGATCGATCGTGGAGACCACGCCGAAAATGATGAATCCGATGACAACGAAGATCGCCTGGGACCGCAACTCCGCCGCTGGATCTTTCCCGCTGGCCTCCAATCCGGGTGCTGTGGCTGAGTACACCATCAGCAGCCCGATAGCCGATATCGCCAGGTACGTGAGAACGAGCACGAGGTCGGGCTTGAAGGGTTCGTCCTTCATCCTCACCGAGGTTGGGCGGTGTCGTGTACGTAGCGACATCAGTCAGTCTCCAGACCCGGAGCAAGTTCGGTCACACCTTCGGGCCCATTGAGGAGGTACTGAAGCACCTGTCGGGCAATAGGCGCCGCAACCGCGCTGCCTCCCCCACCGCGCTCCACAACGACTGCCACCACCCATTTCGGATCGTTGATGGGAGCCACACCGACGAACAGCGCGTTGTCAACTTGTTTGAAATCCTGCGACGACTTGATGACTTCACCGGTTCCGGTCTTCCCACCGACCAGCTCGACATTGTCGCCGAACCCGTCGAAAGCAGATCGTGCCGTCCCACTCCGCACAACCGTCTGCAGGTCCTCACGCAACATCCTGACCGTGCGAGGATCGAGATCGACCCTCGCAACAACCTCTCGAGGATTCTCGTCGATGACTTCTCCATCGGCATTGATTATCTGTGAAACCACGCGGGGCTGCCACACCGTACCGCCATTGACCATGGCGGAGAACCCGTTCGCGAGCTGGAGTGGCGTCGTGAGGACCGCACCCTGCCCGACCGCGATGTCCATCAGGTCGCCACCAACCCACGGCCCATCACGGACACGCCCGGTCTCCTTGTCCTGCTGGTCAGAGAACCATGTGCGGTCAGGGATGAGACCGCTCTTCTCGAACGGGAGATCGATCCCTGTCGCGGTTCCGAATCCGAAGCTGCGGGACCACTCCTGGAGTAGGTTCTCCTTGTCGATGTTCGAATCGTCGTTTCGCTCCTGCCACAAACGCAGCGCCAGATCCCAGAAGTAGAGATCACAACTCTTCTCGAGCGCCCCGTGCAGGTCAAGCAGACCATGACTGCCCGGGTAGATCCAGTCGCGCTTGGTCTGAACCGTGCCGTCGTTGAGTGTGAACTTGAACTCGCCGCCGCAGAAGTACTCATCGGTATCGGTACGCAACGGAACCGGCACCTCGTTGCTCTCCTCGCCGACCTCCTTGTCGCCTCGGCCGCGATCCAGCGGATAGAAACCCTCTTCGACCGCAAGCACATAGGGAACAACCTTGAAGGTAGATGCGGGTGCATAGAGGCCCTGAACTGCGAAGTTCTGGAATGCGGACACGGTCCCGAGCGCAGCCCACTGTTCGGTACTCAGACCGTCAACGAAGATCGTCGGGTCGTATGTGGGGAACGATGACATCGCGATGACCGATCCATCGTTCGGATTGAGAATCACACCTGTTGCACGAACCGGACACCACGGATCCTTGTGCCACAGGATGATCTCGTCCTCGGTCAATTGGAGTACCTGCAGCACCTGTCTTTCATCGTCGACCCAATCATTGGCTCCGACCGCGGTCTTGACGCCTGAGATCGAGACGGTTGCCACAAGCTCACCGTCCATGTCGGCGATCGAGTCGAGACGGACGAATCGTGGCTCGATTCCGGAGAGCATGCCCTCTCCGCCGAGAGGGATCGCAACTCTCTGGACAGGCACGCAAACCCCTTCGCTGTCTATGGGCAAACCGGGATAGAGCGGCCCGAGCACTTCTGCAGCATCGACCGTGATCGGCTCCGGGCCGCGAGCGACATCATCGTCATCGACGCCGACGGACGCAATGGTCGAGGTCGTCTCCGTCGGCGTATCCGACGTCCCTGCCGCCTCCCTACGGGCCTCAGAAAGCGCCTCAGCAATTCTCTGGGAGCGCGAGAGGCCTTCCAGCTCTCCCTCACGCTCTTGCATCTCAAGAAGCCTTGCTTGGATGAGACCATCCCTCAGAGACTGTTGAAGCTGCTCTTGCACCCTCGAGTCCAGCGTGAGAATCAGGCTCCCTCCTGCTGTGGGCGGCGCCTCCCGAACGAGAGAGAGCACCTTCCTCCTCGCATCCACCCTGTACTGCACGATTCCCTCTGTACCCTGGAGCTGGGCGTCGTAACTCCTCTCGACTCCGGCTCGTCCGACGAAGTCGGTGCCGTCAACGTCTTCGCGTTCGAGATCCTCGTCGTTCGGGCGGCCGATGTAGCCGAGCACGTGTGCAGCCAGATCGCCAAACGGGTAGGTTCGAATCGGTTGAGGTATGACAGTGACTCCGGCGAAGTCCTCCCTGTGCTCGAGAAGGAACATCGCTTGGGCGTCGGTCAGGTCCTTTGCCACCGTGATCTGAAGGCCGCGGTTGTCCACAGAGAGCTGCTCGACGATGCCCGAAGCGGATTCGTTGAGCAGGGCACCAAGGTTCTCGGCCAGCGAATCGATCTCATCGTCGTCGATGAGGGCAAGATCGACAACAGCTGCAAGGGCAGATCGGGTACCTGCGAGCTTCACGCCGTTGACATCCACGATGTTGCCGCGAGGGGCGGGTGTGTAGACGACCCGAACTTGTTGACTCTCCGCACGTACCTCATAGGCGTGAACCTCGGTTATCTGCATGGTCCACAACCTGATGCCGAGCACGGCGAAAAGCGTTGCGAAGACGAGACCTACGACACTGATGCGAACCGTGTTGTTCATGCGGCCCACTGACCCGGCGTGGACCTGAAAGCTCTTCCCAGTACCCAGAAGACGGGAATGGTGAGTACCAGGTTCCATGCGCCGGGTAGCAATACCTTTCGGACGAGTTCCGGTTCTGAGATCGTTTCCTGCCCGAACAGAGTTCCGAGAAGTACGAAGAGGACCTGGCCGCCCACGGTCAAGCCGACAACGGTCGCTGCGACATATCCAGGTCCGTCGCCGAAGCGTCCTTTGAGCCTGCTGGCAGCGTACGCGATCACTGTGAGCGTCATGGCCCACAGCCCGAGTGTCCCGCTGCCGATGAGGTCCATGAGGAGTCCGCCTGTGAACCCGATCATGAGGAGATACTCAGCCTCGATCTGAGTGGACACGGCGATGAGGACGAGCGTCACAAGGGCGGGGCCCACTCCGAGAGGTTGGATCCTTCCTGGTGAGAAGACCGTGGTCTGAAGCACGATCGCGACCACGACAGCAAGAAGCGAGATGACAACGCGCGACCGGCTCATCAGCCGCCACCGACGGTCGAGAGTGAGTCTTCGTCATCTTGGAGCTCTGCATCGATCGGGGACCATCCCACGACGACACTCACAAAATCGATCTGGGACAACCGGACGGCTGGATCGACGTCGGTCCGCAGTACGAACCCAACCTCAGCGGCCGCCGTCCGACGGATGGTTCCAACCGCGATACCGGGAGGAAACCGCGAGCCGTCCGTAACCACGCGATCGTCCTCGTAGACGGCCTCCTTGGCGCGGAACATCTCAAGGCGAAGGGGTCCGTCACCCCTCCCCGTAACGATCCCTGTCTCGTTCGTGGACAGAACCCGAACACCCACCGACACCACAGGATCGGTGATCAGCCGGATGCGGGCCGCTCCCGCTGAAACAAGATCCACACGTCCAACGAGTCCGTCCTCATCGACAACGGCCTGACCGGCAACGATCCCGTCGTCCGAGCCCTTGTCGATATAGCGGACATTGTCGAAAGCGGACGGCCCCGACGAGAGAATCCGGGCCGCGACCGTCGCGAGCTCGTCCGGTACTGCAAGGCCAAGAATCGCCTCGAGTTGGATCACCTGCTCTTCGAGGGCCTCCGTGGCTTGGACCTGGCCCTCGAGTTCACGGACTCGATCGGCCAGACGCTCATTCTCGTCCCGCAAGCCGGCAAGGTTCGAAACCCCATCAACGAAGCCGATCACGGGACGAGTCACGAAGTCAACACCTTCCTGCAGCGGGGTGAAGATCGACTGAGTGCCCTCCCTGAGAACCTCGGCTACACCATCTCCGGAGGATCGAACGTCGAATGTCGCCACGATGAAACCGACGGCTACGAGCGACAGAAATAGAACCGTTACTCGGTCGATTCTGCGTCCCGATGAGGAGAACATCAGAGGGGCGGCGCCCGTTTAGGCGCGTCCGGAAGAATGGAGGACAACATGCAGTATGTCGAATTCCTCCAGGCACGCTCCCGACCCAAGGACGACACTGTGCAATGGACGATCCACCGTCACGATTGGCATGCCCGTTTCATGGGCAAGCCTGACATCGATGCCCTTCAGATAGGCACCCCCGCCTGTGATGACGATCCCGCGTTCCATCACATCGGCAGCTAGTTCGGGGGGTGTCTTGTCGAGTGTGTACTTGACGGCGTCGACGACCGCTTCCACAGGCTCTTCGACTGCCTCTCGTATCTCCGCGCTCGAGAGAACGATCGTCTTCGGAAGACCCGATATGAGGTCTCGTCCACGAACTTCAGCCGCAGGCTCGTCCGCGTAAGGCCATGCAGACCCAATAGCCATCTTCACCTGCTCGGCGGTACGTTCGCCAAGCATGAGGGAGTACTCCTTCTTGACCCACTGGATAATCGCCTCGTCAAGTTCATCTCCGCCGATGCGAATCGACTTCGAGACCACGATGCCTCCAAGAGAGATCACAGCCACCTCGGTGGTTCCCCCGCCGATATCAACAACCATCGAGCCCGTCGGCTCATGCACCGGAAGCCCAACACCGATCGCGGCAGCCATCGGCTCCTCGATCGTGTACGCCTTCCGGGCACCAGCGTGGTAGGCGGCTTCCTCCACCGCTCTGCGCTCCACAGCGGTGATTCCCGAAGGAACGCATATGACGATTCGAGGCCGTGCGGCGAATCTGCCGGTGTGCACCTTGTCAATGAAGTAACGCAACATCTTCTCTGTCACATCGAAATCGGCAATGACTCCGTCCCTGAGCGGTCGAATCGCCTGGATGTACGAAGGCGTGCGGCCGATCATCCTCTTTGCAGCCATGCCAACCTCGAGAGGCTTGTTGTCGCGGGTATTGATCGCGACAACCGAGGGTTCGTTCAATACGATGCCCAGGCCGCGGACGAAAACAAGGGTATTTGCGGTACCCAGATCGACGGCCATGTCCTTGCCGGCAAATGACAGAAGGTTGTTCACAAGAAACTTCCTGGCGTGATTGGGGTGAGTGTAACCAGAAGGTTCGCAATCGACCCAAAAAGGAGGATCAACCGAAGAAGATCCCCAATTCGCGTTCGGCGCTCGCAACCGAATCGGATCCATGCACGATGTTGTGGGTGATCACGATACCGAAGTCTCCACGGATCGTCCCTGGTGCTGCTTCTGCGGGGTTCGTGCCGCCCATGAGCGTCCTCGAAACGGAGACCGCTGACTCGCCGGACCACTCCATTGCCACCACAGGTCCAGATGTGATGAACTCAACCAGTTCGCCGAAGAACGGCTTCTCCGTGTGCTCTGCATAATGGTGACCAGCAAGTTCTTCACTGATGGTCACCATCTCCATTCGCTCGAGCATGAGACCCTTGCTCTCAAGGCGCGAGATGACCTCACCTATGAGACCACGGGCGACACCGTCCGGTTTGACCATGACGAAGGTGCTCTCTCGTGCCATTTCTCATAGCTCCCGGGTAGGAAAAGGTGTGATCATCGGTCGCGACATGCCCAAGGGTACCGGTGACTGCATCAGTGAAACGCTTCTGGATCTTCATGCCCCTCGTCGGGATCGTCGGGATCGTCG
>QMQC01000039.1 GCA_003648875.1 Actinomycetota bacterium | reverse complement strand
TGGCGCGCAGTGTCAGATCGGTGTCCATGTGCCTCCTCGGGAATCTGACCCCAATCGTAGGGACGCCCACGGTACGAGCAGAATCTGGTCCCACAAGACTGTGTTCCGTACTCGCGTACCATGGCTGGAGGTTGTTGATTGATGCCGTTCGTCAGATAGGCGATCAGGCGCACCGCTTGCAAAAGGCGAGCCTGGATAGATCACATAGGCCACTCCTTGTGACGGAATGGCGGATCCGAGACCACAGCGAGCGGTGATGCATGGTCGTCGAGATGGCTGACATGTATCATTCAGCAGTCTCCTAGCAGTTGCCCCAAGGAGCACCATGCCCTACTACCGATCGGTCGGCGAGATACCGCCGAAGCGACATATTCAGTTCCGCCAGCCAAACGGAACCCTTTACGCAGAGGAGCTCATGGGAGAGGAAGGGTTCTCCTTCGACTCCGCCCTGCTCTATCACAAGAACATCCCGACGGGCCTCAGATCGATCGAAGCTGTCGAGACGGAGGGCCAGGAACTACTACCGAATCATCCCCTGAAACCTCGCCACTTCAAGACGCATCGACTCAAGGCCGGCGGCGACACCGCTAAGGCCCGTGCCCTCCTCATGGGGAACGAGGATTGCACCATCTCGTACTTCGTTGGATCAGACGACTCCTACCTCTACAAGAACGCCACAGGCGACGAGATGGTCTACATCGAACAGGGTTCGGGAACACTCGAGACGGTGTTCGGCGCCATCACGTTCGAGCCGGGGGATTACCTCATCGTCCCTGCATCAGTGATCCACCGGTACGTTCTTGACGATTCGCCCGAGCCGGTCCGAGCGTTGATCCTCGAAACGCGCGGCCACATCGGACCCCCGAGGAGGTATCTGTCGCGCAACGGGCAACTGCTCGAGCATGCCCCGTACAGCGAACGGGATCTCCACGGACCTCGAGAGCCACTGCTTCGCGATGGCTCAGACGTCGATGTGTTCGTCAAACACAAGGGCGGCATGACGAGATTCGTCTACGAACATCATCCGTTTGATGTCGTCGGTTGGGACGGCTGCCTGTATCCGCACAAGCTCTCCATCCACGACTTCGAGCCGATCACAGGGCGCATCCACCAGCCGCCACCTGTGCACCAAACGTTCGAAGCACCCGGCGTCGTCGTCTGTTCCTTCGTTCCCCGCCTGTACGACTATCACCCTGATGCGATCCCTGCTCCGTACAACCACGCGAATGTCGACAGTGACGAGGTGCTGTTCTATGTTGACGGCAACTTCATGTCACGGAAGGGTTCGGGCATCGAGAAGGGTTCGATCTCTCTCCATCCCGCTGGTCACACGCACGGACCGCAACCCGGATCAGTCGAGGCGTCCATCGGCAAGGAGGGCACAGAGGAGCTTGCGGTGATGATCGACACGTTCCGACCGCTCGATCTCGGACCTGGAGCAAGAGACTCAGAGGACGACAGCTACGCATGGACATGGCTCGAGGGTCGATGAGACTGGTCCTCGACGCCCGAACCGCTGCATTCGCTGCTCTCATCGACTACGCGGGCTTGTTCCCACCGGCGTCCAAATCGATGCGCGACGCGGCCGATTCATATCGTCGGGTCCGCTCCAGCCCTTCGGCATGGGTGGGCGGACGGTTCCTCTGTCGGGCATCCCAGCTCTCAGAGCTTGCAGCCGTCGCGACCGCGACCTTCACAAAGGGCGAGTCGCCGTGGGAAGTCGGTGTCATATTCGATCTGCCTGTGGGGGAATCGGCCGCACACGCGGTCGACTTCCTGGCAGAAATGGACCCGGCGATGACCATTACAGCCGTCGAGGCAAAACTCACCGAACCAACCGGATCGGCAACGGAATCACTTCTCGACGCGATGATTTCGGTTGGTCCGAACGTCGTGCCCTTCATCGAAGTGGACCCAACCGTGTCGATCAAGGTACAGGTTGAGCTCATCGCGGATGAACTCGGATCGCGGAGGCGAGTCGGCGGGGCGAAACTCAGGTGTGGTGGAACGAACATCGAGCTGTTCCCAACATCGGCAGAGGTGGCGGAGTTTGTAATGGCTGTCACGAACCAGCACCTTCCCTTCAAGACCACTGCCGGCCTACATCGGCCGATCCGCCACTTCGATGAGGATCTCGGCATCGAACGTCACGGGTTCGTCAACATTCTCATGGCGGCGGCCCTTGCAGAGGCCGGGTCGGACCGCGAGACGATCGAAGCGGTCGTGACAGACGCTGACCCGGACGGCTTCGCTCTGTCTGCGGCGTTTGCATCCTGGCGCGGCCACGAGGTTGCGGGATCGGCGCTCAGACGGATGCGCCAAAAAGCATTCATCGCATTCGGCTCGTGCGATTTCGATGAGCCGACCGAGGCTCTTGAACAACTCGGATTCCTCGGAGGAGGAACATGACAGCAGATCAGAGCCGTACATCATGGGTGCAGGTACCCGACGGGTCAGACTTCCCGATCCAGAATCTGCCGTACGGCGTATTCGCAGACGCATCCGGCGTACGTTGCGGTGTCGCTATCGGTGATGCTGTGTTCGATCTTGCCCGTGCCGAGAGCGCCGGCCTCTTTACGAACACAGGGTTGGACCGTGATACGTTCCGATGTGAATCCCTCAACGACTTTCTCGGTCACTCTCGAGGCGTCTGGTCGTCGGTGAGGAACCACATCGCCGACATACTTGACCGATCGAATCCTGGAGGCCGATCGTTCTGCGAGAAGCACCATCTCATCATCGATCATCCCGTTCAGATGCGCATCCCGATCGAGGTTGGTGACTATGTCGATTTTTACTCCTCGGAGCAGCACGCAACGAATGTCGGCAAGCTGTTCCGACCAGATGGTGACTCGCTCTTTCCTAACTGGAAACATCTCCCCGTTGGTTACCACGGAAGAGCCGGCACGGTCGTCGTGTCCGGAACGCCCATCAATCGGCCATCCGGCCAGAGGCGCAGCCCACAGGGTCCCGTGTTCGGTCCATCCCGCAAGCTCGACATGGAGCTCGAAGTTGGTTTCGTCACCGGTGGAGGGCCAGGCTTCGGGATAGCGATTCCGATCGATGAGGCCGAACATCACATCTTTGGTCTGTGCCTCGTCAATGACTGGTCCGCACGCGACATCCAGGCGTGGGAATACGTTCCCCTCGGCCCGTTCCTGGGAAAGTCATTCGCGACGACGATCTCTCCGTGGATCGTTCCTCTGGAAGCCCTTGAACCGTTCCGGGTACCTGCAGGTGATCAGGAACCCGCACCGCTTCCGTATCTCACAACAGATCATCGCATCGGTGTTGACATCGATCTCTCCGTGTCCATCACACCAAACGGATCCAGCGAGGAGCGCGAGGTGACAGCCACTTCGTTCACGAACATGTACTGGACAATGGCCCAACAGCTCGCCCACGCAACCGTGAACGGCGCAACCGTGCGTCCGGGAGATCTCTTCGCATCAGGGACTGTTTCCGGACCGACTCGAGATGAGTTCGGCTCGCTCCTTGAGATCACCTGGAACGGCACCGATCCGATCGAGTACCCGGACGGATCGACCCGAACATTCCTCGAAGACGGTGACACGGTCACGATTCGAGGACGCTGCACAGCCGAGGACGCCGTACCGATCGGCTTCGGGGAGTGCTTGGGGACCATCGAGGCGTGAGGACGGGGGCAGAAGATGGGCAATGGACGACAGCTTCGCGGCGCCACAGCCGTTAGTCTCCCCTCCATGGCCACCTTGCGTCTATTCGCCAACCTCAGGGAGTCCGCCGGGACAGACCGGGTCGACATCGATGCAGCCACAGTTGAGGAACTCCTCACGAAGGCGAATGCGAAGTTCGGCGACCAGTTCACAGCCGGCGCAGTGAGCGCCGGGGTGTGGGTGAACGGCGAACCGGCCGATCCGCAGACGGAAGTAGCTTCAACCGATGAGGTTGCTCTCATCCCACCTGTATCGGGTGGCGCCCTCACCATGCCCAAACTCGATTTCGGCCCAAACCTGCTGTCCGTGGCTCTGGTGGTCGCCCTCATTGCGGTTGCATGGGCTGATGAAGCATGGTTCGTCTTCGTGGCCGTCGGAGCGATCCTTGCCTGGGTTTGGGATCTCTCGGAGTCCTCGAAGCGCATCAGAGCGCCCTTTGTCGTGTTCCCTCCTTTGATCGGCGCAACGACCGGAGCGGTCGGTGCGTATGCCTGGGGATTCGAGGGTTTCGCCGGAGGTGTGGCTTTGGCGATGATCATCGCCGTTTCATGGCCTGTGTTCGATGGCTCGCATCGTGAGTTCAGGACCACGGCAGCGACGGCACTGGTGACGGTGGTCGCGGCTGGGGCGAGCGCAGGTCTCGTCCTGATACGACTCACAGGGTCATTCGCCGTGGTCGCATTCGTACTCGTCACCGTATTTGCGCTCGTCGGAGCCTGGGTTGCCGGTGCATACGGTGCTGCGATTCAGTCGGTGGACGCCAATGTGGGGGCACTGCTCGGGGCACTCCTTGCCGGTCTTCTTGCGGGCCTCGTCATCTCCGAGCTCGACATCGCCGCCGGCTTGCTCGGTGGAGTTGCTGCAGCTGCAGGAGTCATTGCGGGACGAACCCTCGGTTCGATGCTGAGAACCGGAGTGATCAGCCACACCGAGGATCCCCCCGGTGCGCTGTCGATGTTCGACGGCGCAGCAGTCGCCGCTCCTCTCTTCTGGCTCGCCATCTGGATGTTTTCTTGATCTGACCTCTGACTTCTGATATCTGTTTTCTGTGTTTCCCACTAGCCTGAGGTGTTCATGTCACGTTCTCGCGTACAGCGCTGGGCAATCCTCCTGCTGACAGTCGGTCTTCTGGCTGTTGTTCCTATCGCCGCGTCCGCCCAAACCCAGGCAGACGTTGACAGGGCGGAGCGCAACAGGGAGATCGCTGAAGCGCGCAAGTCTGAGGCCTATCGGGACTATCAGCGGGTCACGGCCCAGCTTGACGAAGCTGTTGAGAAGTACATGCAACTGTGGGCCGAACGCGAGGAGATCACCTATCGCATCCAACTCATGGAGCAAGCAGCTGCCCGTTACCAGGAGGAGGCAGCCGAGCTCAACGAGAGAGCAAGGAGCATCGTCATTGATGCGTACATTTCGGGCCAGCGCAACCTCGTTGGCTCTGCATTCACGGCTTCGAGCATCCAGGAACTGGTCACCTCCCAAGCGCTGATTGGTAGGGCAACAGAGAGGGAACTCGAGTCGCTCGACAACCTCGACGCAGTTTCACGTCAGGCCGAGCGGAGCTCTGCGGAGCTCGCCGTTCGTCGCGCAGACGTAGCAGCCAATCAGGAAGCCGCTGCCGTCGTCGTCGATGAGATCGAGGAACTCAGACAGGAGCAGGGAGCGATCCTCGCAAAGGCCGACGACATACTCCATGCCGCCATCGACAGGTACAACAAGGAGCTCAACGAGAAACGTGTGGAGGACGCCCGTATCAGGCGCCAGCAGGCAGAGAAGTCTGCGTCGCGCCCCGGCGCAGCAGGGGGTGCACCCCCTGAAGCAACGCCTGGTTTCATGTGCCCCGTCCACGGCCGTACTTCCTTCATCGACTCGTGGGGATTCGCACGGTCAGGCGGTCGCAGACACAAGGGTGTCGACATGTTCGCCGCCCGCAACACCCCCATCGTGGCTGTGGTCGACGGGCGCATCAAGTTCTCGAGCAACAGTCTCGGTGGCCTCTCCACCCATCTGTACGCGGACAACGGAACCGTGTATTACTACACACACCTCGAGGGACATCCGACCGATATCACCTCAGGACAAACTGTTACCAAGGGCACGATCGTTGGCTATGTGGGTAACTCGGGAAACGCCAGATATACCTCACCCCACGTCCACTTCGAGATACGGCCGAACGGCAAGGCCGTCAACCCATACCCCACGGTTCGCTCCGCTTGCTAAATTGTTACGTTCAAGGAGTACGGAATGTCAGAACAGCGCAGACGTATTGATCAGGTCATGGACGAATCGTTCGCGACAAACCTCGAGGACCTCCCCATCGACGATCTTCGATCCCGCCGCGTCATGTGTGACGAACTCGACGTGGAACTCTCCTACTACCGACGCATGCTCCACGGACGGATGGACCTCCTGGACTTCGAGCTGCGTCGTCGCAGCGGGGAAGAAACTCGTTCCCTGATCGACGCTCTTCCGGAGATCCTTGCCGACTCCCCATCGGGCAGGACATCGAATCCTCTTGACCGAGAACTGTCGCTGAGCCTGCCCGAACTCGCAGGCATCGGCAAGCGCGAGGTTGACCAAGCGCTGAGTGACGGGTTCCTTGCTCATCTCCCAGAGATCGACACAGCCGAACTGCAGAATATTCGAGAAGTGCTCTCTGAGACCGAGCTGACCGTTTCGAGCCAGCGACGCGCTGTGTATGACGCACACGACATCCTCACCGGGGAGATCACGAGGCGTTACAGGGACGGATCAACAAACGCCGACGAATTTCTCTCTGCCGACTGACTGTGCGTTTCGCCAGGGTCCGCTCGGGACTTGCAGAGTCATTCGAGGATGCAACCGTCGTAGCACTCGACGGTTCGGGCAAGATCGTGTTCGCGTCAGGAAACCCTGACACTCCTGTGTTCTATCGGTCGGCCATCAAACCATTCCAAGCGCTCGCAGCAGCTCGGGCAGGGCTGGATCTTCCAGATGAGCATCTCGCCGTCACGTGTGCGAGTCATGGCGGCTTCCCTGTGCACATCGGAATCGTTGAAGCGATTCTCACCGACCACGAACTCACCATGGACCACCTCCGTTGCACACCGGGCAGGCCGTTGTCGAGGACCGCAGACGAGCTTCAGCTGATGGGTGGAAACAGCAAGCTTGAACCTCGTTTCCACAATTGCTCCGGAAAGCACTCCGGATGGCTCGCAGCCTGCAGAGTGACGGGATGGGACACGGAGACATATCTCGACCCGGATCATCCTCTCCAGCGCTCGATCGTTGAGATCATCGCCGAATTCACGGAGATCGATCCGGAGCCGGTGGGTGTGGACGGTTGTGGTGCACCGACACTTCGCGGCTCCGTTGTGGGTCTTGCACGGGCTTTCTGCCACCTCGGATCCGACGCTGAGTTGGCGCCGATCGCGCGGGCCATGACACGGTTCGGAGCTCTCGTGGCCGACAACGTACGTGCAGACGGGCGTCTCGGGTTGTGGTGGGGGGGACCCCAGAAGATCGGTGCCACGGGACTCATCGGTATGACACGCAATGGCGTCACCATCGCAGCCAAGGCCCACTCCGGAAACCCTGAGGTTGCGGTCGCTGCGGCTTTGATCGCTGCTGAGCGGATCGGGGCGCTTCCCGTTGCGGCCCTTGACGCGCTTGAGGATCAGATCAGACCACCAGTCATCGGAGCTGGTCGCACCGTTGGACGGATGGAGCTGATCGACGCGTGAGGAACAACGATGAGTGGAAGACGTTTCCAGCGGGTCTCTCTTCGATCGCACCTCGCGTCGGGCCGTTCGCACAGCGACCGTTCCTTGAGGCAGTGTGGCAGCACAGGTCTGATCAGAATGCCCAGCTCCACATCGAGCGATCCACCACCGGAGGCGCGGCGGTCGTCCTTTCGAACGGAGTCATCGAATTCGCAGGACAGGCAGATCTCACCGATTATCACACCCCCGTCGGACAGGACGGTGCCGGGGTTCTCGTCTCAGCCCTCGAACGGTTCGGTGACATGCCGTTCCGGCTCGACTCTCTCCCACACGAGGCGGTTGAGCTGATCACTGGGGCACTCCTGGAGGCCGGAGTCTCCCATGTCGTGACGGACCACGAAGCCACAGCCGTTCTTGCGCTCCCTGACACGTACGAGGAGTGGCTCGACTCTCTTGGCAAGAAACAACGACACGAGGTACGTCGCAAACGGCGCAAGTTTGAGGCGGAGTTCGGTGAGATCGCGATCGAGCACCACAAGGGTGACGCGCTCGAAGTGTTCTGCACGATGCACCGCCTGTCCGCCGGCGAGAAGGGTCAGTTCATGACCAGCCCGATGCAGGACTTCTTCTCTGAGCTGCTCCTGAGCGTTGGCGCTTCCATCCACCTGCTCATATGTCATGGTGTGCCTCGTGCCGCAGCGTTCGGCTTCGAGACAGAGGACGCCTATTTCTACTACAACTCGGCGTATGACCCTGGTGCCGCAATGGCATCCCCCGGCGTTGTGCTGCTCTCCTCGATGATCGAAACAGAGATCGATCGCGGCGCTGCCGTATTCGACTTTCTCAAGGGCGACGAGCAATACAAGTTCCGCCATGGCGCAGAGGCGAGACCTCTCCACATGATCGAGGGCAGAACACCGTGATCTCGACTGTTGCCTACGTCGCCATGCACTCTTCGCCACTGCTCCAGCCGGGCATTGGCGACGCCGGGGGCATGAACGTCTACCTCGACAGGCTGTCACGAACGATGGTCTCACGGGGTGTCGATGTCACCGTGTTCACAAGGCGGGTCGACCGAGATCTTCCGCTGGTCACCGAGGTGACACCCGGGTATCGAGTCGTGCACATAGAGGCTGGGCCAGTGGCGCGTCTCCCAATCGCGCAGATGCTGGGCGTTGCGGGTGATTTTGCCGATGGAGTGCTTGGCTGGATAGCCAAGAGGGCTCGCGTCTACGACCTTGTGCACAGTCACTACTGGCTATCAGGACGTACCGGTCTGCGCCTCAAGGAGACGCTCGGGATTCCGCTTGCGAATTCGTTCCACACACTTGGCAAGGTGAAGGACACCACCCGCCATCCGGATGAGGACGAGTCCTCTCTCGAGCGTCTGGCCACCGAACGGAAAGTCATCACGAGCTCCGACTGCGTCATTGCCTCGACCCCGTTCGAGTTCGACGATCTTCTCGAGCACTATCGCGCCGCACCAGAGAGGCTCTGTGTATCTGCGCCGGGTGTCGACCACGATGTGTTCCATCGTGGAGACAAACACGAAGCACGCATGCGGCTCGGGATGGGTGATGGCCAGATCGTGCTTTTCGTGGGCAGGATCCAACCCCACAAGGGTACAAGGGTCGCTGTCGAGTCCTTCGCAGATCTCCTCGACTCGCGTTCGGATTCAGACACGAACGTCGACCTTCACATCGTCGGAGGTACCAGTGGCGCCCTCGGTACAAAGGAGCTCGACGATTGTCGCCTCCTCATCGAGCAGCGCCAGATCGAAGACCGGGTTCAATTCTTCGCACCGCGGCCACACGCAACGCTCGCCGACCATTACAGGGCAGCGGACGTGGTCGTTGTCCCTTCCAGAAGCGAGTCGTTTGGACTGGTTGCTGCAGAGGCACAGGCGTGTGGCACTCCTGTTGTCGCCTCGAACATCGGCGGTCTCCGCTATGTCGTCAACGCATCCGAGTCCGGGCTACTGGTCGACAACCAGGACACGAAAGCATTCGCGACGGCAATCGCAGCGATCCTCGATCATCCGTCCTTTGCGGAGCGACTCTCTGACGGTGCCGTGGCGTTCAGCCAGAGGTTCTCCTGGGAGGCCACCGCTACCCGTCTCCTTGAACTCTACGAGGGCATAACGGCCCATGGCCGACAGCCGATGGTCGACAGCACATAGCCAACGGACATCGACTCCGCGAAAAGATGTGCTGTTGAAGTTGCTCACAGCGCGTTGTGCACAAGCGGCTGTGGATAGCTGTGGATATGTGGAGAACTGCACATTTGGGCGCATAGCTGGGCGCGTTTGCCGACAGTTACCTAGCCGGCTCGGTCCGAGAGCGGGAAAAGGGACACAATCGGTCGTATTGAACAGGCAAGCTTCACGGCGTATCTTGCGAGTGAAGGCCCGATGTGCCGACATCAAGTATCTCGTTCGGGGAAGTGCGGGGCACCATGATGAGAGTTCGTCGGGCCTTCGCCTGTGTCTCTGTAGAGCGATAATGTGGCACTTCGGAAGTGGGCGGGGTCGGTGAGAACCCGGGAGGAGACAAGCAGGTAGTACGAAGTACGTATGACGTGGTACGAATCCGGAGCAGGGGGAGACATCGGCCTTTCGAGCATCGGTGTTGGCGCTTTGAGTTTCTCAATGCGCTCTGGTGGTGTCCGAGCGGCTTCCCGTCCACAAGGCCAACTCTGGCCGCCATGGTCACTCGGGCCTCAAG
>QMQC01000038.1 GCA_003648875.1 Actinomycetota bacterium | reverse complement strand
GGCTTGCCTTCCGCTGTGCCCTGCACCTCTATCAGATCCCCGTTCCCTGTCATCACGACGTTGGCGTCCACATCCGCGGACACATCCTCGGTGTACTCGAGATCGAGCAGGGGCACGCCATCGAGCACTCCGACGGAGATCGCTGCGATGTTCGCCTTGATCGGGTTGGTCTCCATCTTCCCTTCAGCAACCCACGCATCGAAGGCATCTGCCAACGCGATCCACGCACCTGTGATTGAGGCTGTTCGCGTCCCACCATCGGCTTGCAACACATCGCAATCGATCCGAGCGGTCAGTGGCCCCATCGCCTTCATGTCAACGGCTGCGCGCAGGGAGCGCCCGATGAGTCTCTGGATCTCCTTCGTACGCCCACCGTTGATGGAGCTCCTCCTGATCCGATCAGGACTCGCCCCGGGAAGCATGGAGTACTCGGCCGTCACCCATCCATTGCCCGACTTCTTGACCCACGGTGGCACATCATCGTCGAGCGACACGGTGCACAGCACCCGCGTTCTCCCCATCTCGATGAGGACCGACCCCGGCGTCATCTCCGTGAAGCCTCTGGTGATCTTCACGGACCTCAACTCGTCATTCGCTCTATCCGTTCGCACCATCACTCCTGCCGTCGATCTCGAACACTGCTCCTCGTGCGGCGTACCCGACACGGCCTGCAAATGCTCCTGCCGCCTCATCCAAACTCTGTTGCGGATCCATCAAAGCACCGATGTGCGTGACGATCAGCCGATTGACCCCACCCCATGCAGCAGTCTCCCCGGCCTCGATGGCCGTGAGGTGATACGGGTACGTCCTCTCGTTCCGTATCCCGTCTAACGACGCTTCGCACAGAAGCACATCTGCTCCCGTAGCCATCTCCATGAGATCGCCTCCGGGACCGGTGTCGCCCGAGTACACGAGCGAGGCCCCGCCAGCCTCGATGCGTGTCACGAGGGCAGGCACAGGGTGGATCGCCTCACCGAAACTGATCCCTACATCACCGACCATCACAGAGTCACCGGGCGTGACCTCAAGAACATCGAGCACCATGTTGAAGATGTGCTCAGCGGTTGCCCGTGCGAAGGCCGCGAGATGGTCTGCGGCACCCTCGGGCACGAAGACCTTGACAGGAACATCCCCGGAAGGCCCGAATGCGAGGTAGCCGTACAACCCGAAGAGATCAGAGCAATGGTCGACATGGGTGTGGGAGATGACCACAGCATCAAGAGTTCCCGGATCCACGAGTTCGGCAAGCTCCATGAATGTGCCGGTGCCGGCATCCATCCAGATCGAGACGTCGCCGTGCTGGACCAGATATCCCGAAGCAGGATTTGAACGAGACGGCGCGCCCGCGGTGGATCCAAGAATCGTGAGCCTCATCTACCCCACCTCAATATCCCCACTCCTACTCCGACGAGCATCATCCAGGACACCGCCTGCATCGTGCCGGCAAATGTCGGCATCATGAAGTTCGAATCGTACCTCTGCCACGACCACCACGACGTACCAGCAACGAAGGTGAGCAGTGCGAGCGAGAGCCACAGTGGAGCGATGGGGAACGAGAACAATACAAGGAGACCTGCCAGAGCTTGGAGTCCTCCGCCAACGTATCCGAACAACAACCTGTACGCCTCACGGTTGTGCTCTCGATGTGCCATAGCGACGAAGTCTATTGCCCGACGGTCACCTTCAACTCGGTAACGTCGCCGTCGACAAGCCTGAATGCTCGAAGCAGTGGTCGGGGGCCTGCAACGGGTCCAACGATGAAATGGACCCACGCCGGGTCACCGCCACCCCCGATATCAACCGCGGACGGATAGGCCTCAGATCGCGGATGACTATGGAACACGCCACCGATGGTGAGGTCTCTCGACTCCGCGTGCCGGATCGCTCCGAACTGCTCATCTGGTGTGATCGTGAACCGGTCGGGCGCATGATCAGCGTTCGTGAGGCAGATAGTGAGCACCGGGCCCCCATCGTCGTCCACGGCAACGAGTCCACAGCCCTCGTCCGGAAATGCCCATCCGGCGTGCTTGAACATCGCGTCGGCTACCTCGGATGGAACACGAACCTGCTCGATGCCGAGGCTCTCGTATGCATCGTCGAGATCCTCAGGACGAACGACGAGCCTTACCCCATATCGCGAGAAGAACCCCGGGTTGAGACCCCCTTCGTCATCCACCGAGAGACGGGCGACTATCCCATCCGCGGCAAGCCGAGCCTTGGCTATCTCACCGTCCGAGCGCACTTCGTAGACGGCGACCGTTGCTTCAGAACTCACGTTCGAGCCCAGCCAGACGGTCGGTCGATTCCACGGCAGCGAGCCTAGGAGACAGCCGGGTGATGCACTTGCTCGGTTCGACGATCAAGCCCTTCCGATGGTGAGCCCATGCTTGGGTCGCGGATACAACTCACCGGGCTTGTCATCGCTGAGATACTCGTTCCAGGTCATGTGCGTCTGACCCAGTTCTCGCTCCTGCATCGTGATGCACCCCTGCACAGGACAAACAAGACTGCACAGGTTGCAGCCGACACAGAGGTCGTCGATGACCTTGACCATCGTCTTGTCCTCAGCCGTTCGCTCAGCTGCGATCGCCTGATGTGCGCCGTCCTGACACGCGATGTAGCAGAGACCGCAGTTGACGCACTTTTCCTGGTCGATGCTGGCCTTGACCACATAGTTGATGTCGAGGTTCTGCCAATCCGTCACCTTGTTGACCGACAGCCCCCGAAGTTCGTTGACGCTCGCCATGCCCTTGCTGTCGAGGTAGTTCGACAGGCCTTCGTGCATGTCTTGGACGATCCGATATCCGTAGTGCATCACTGCGGTGCACACCTGGATGTTCGTGGCGCCGAGCAGGATGAACTCAGCCACGTCCTGCCATGTTGCGATTCCACCGATACCGCTGATCGGGAGACCGTCGGTGTACGGGTCCGCTGCGATCGCCGCGACCATGTTGAGGGCTATCGGCTTCACGGCAGGTCCGCAATACCCACCGTGGCTCGACTTGTCTCCAACCACAGGGCGAGGAACGAGGCTATCGAGGTCGACACCGGTGATCGAATTGATCGTGTTGATCAGACTGACAGCGTCAGCCCCACCATCTTTCGCAGCACGAGCAGCAACCGTGATGTCTGTGATGTTCGGTGTGAGCTTCACGAACACAGGCACCGTCGCCGATGCCTTCGCCCAGCCGGTGATGTCACACGTGTACTCGGGCACCTGCCCAACAGCAGATCCCATGCCTCGTTCGGACATACCGTGAGGGCACCCGAAGTTCAGTTCGATCGCGTCCGCACCAGCCTGCTCGACCTGTTTGATGATCGTGTCCCAGGCATCAGGATTCGATTCGACCATGAGACTGACAACGACCACGTTGTCCGGGTAACGCCGCTTGACCTCCTCGATCTCGATGAGGTTGTCCTCGAGGGATCGGTCTGTGATGAGTTCGATGTTGCTGAACCCCATCATCTTCTGACCATTGATGTCGACGGAGCTGTACCTGCTGTAGACGTTCTCGATGGGCTCACCGAGCGTCTTCCACACCGCCCCACCCCACCCAGCGTCAAAGGCGCGCGCTATCTGTTCACCTGTATTGGTCGGAGGTGCAGACGCAAGCCAGAACGGATTCGGCGACTCAAGGCCGCAAATGTTCACTGAAAGATCAGCCATGATGCTGTCTCACCTCCCAGCTGCGCCGGGACGCAGCGATTCGTCGATGCTTGCTGCGGCGGCCTTCCCGTGCGCCACAGCGTTCACTACTTCCTTGCCTCCGTTGACACAATCTCCACCGGCCCAGATCTTGGGGTTGCCGGTCCGGTAACCATCGTCAACAACAACTCTTCCACCCTCATCGGTCTCGACACCTTCGAGCGTGTCCAGGAAGCCAACCAGCTTCTCCTGGCCTGTTGCACGAAGAACCATGGTGGCAGCAATTCTGAACTCGCTGTCCGGCACCGCAACGAGCTTGCCTTCTGCTGAATACTCTGTCCGTTGGCACACGAGCGCGGATACGGATCCTTCTCCCTCGATGCTCGACGGCGCGCTCCAATGGATGAACTCGACTCCACTCTTGAGCGCTCGTTCTATGTCGTGGGGATAGGCCTTCATCTCGTCCCGTCCCCTGCGATACACGAGATAGACATGTTCTGCTCCCAGGCGTGACGCTTGGGAGACAGCATCTATCGCAGTGTTCCCTCCGCCGATCACGGTGATGCGCTGACCGGAGAGATCCACACCGCCGGCTCGAACCTCAGCAATGAAGTCGAGCGCGTCCTCGGCACCGTCGAGGTCTTCACCCTCAAGACCAAGAGGGGGCACGGATCCGAGACCTACGCCGACGAAGAGCGCCTCGTGGTCGGAGAACAGCTGCTCAACAGAGACGTCCCTCCCGATGGTGGTGGACGGCCGGATACTCACACCGAGCCCCTTGACGAATTCCACCTCACGCAGCGCAGTTGGCTTGTCCATCTTGTAGTTCGCAACGCCGTAGGTATTGAGACCGCCCGGTTCGTCATTTGCGTCGTACAGGACAACGTCATGTCCGAGCATTGCGAGTTCGGCGCCGCATGAAAGTCCTGCAGGTCCAGCGCCAACGATCGCAACGCTGTGTCCGGTCGATTCCCTGGGCACGAACAGATCGACGTCACCGAAGACGACGTCATCCGTGGCGAACGCCTGAAGACGTCCGATATCGATCGGCCGCTCGTGTAGGTCATGCAACACACATGCACCTGCACACAACACCTCTGTTGGGCAGACGCGTGCACATGACCCGCCAAGAATGTTGGACTCGAGGATGGCTCGGGCAGAACCGATCAGATCGCTATTTGCGATCCTCTTGATGAATCCTGGCACGTCGATGCTCGTCGGGCACGCACGCGTGCACGGAGCATCCCAGCACATGAGACACCGATGCGCCTCGACAAGTGCCTCGTCCGGCGTCATGGTTGGCAGCGGTGCCAACCCCCCGGAATCGACAGCCAATGTCATCATCTCGTTCATACCCGATCCACCCTCCTGAGTCCATTCTCCGGATGACCGAAGTCACCCGGCGTCGTCTATTCGCCGCCTGCCTTCAGCTCGATCGTCTTGGGCGACCAACCATTGCCGATCACATCGACACCGTCCGCTGTCAGATTCGCAAGAGCCTCTGAAGCGATGTCGGACACGAACGCACCATCAGTGGGCGCGGACTTGAGGATGCCCTCAGACGTCGCAATCGTGACGGTCTGGTTCCAGAGAGCCGCATCCATGGTTCCGGCTCCCTGTGGAGACGGCCAGATCAGGTTGTTGATCTCGTTGAGCATCCACCGCTGGTGTGAATCACCAAGGGTCGGACCTGCCGCAAGAACGATGTCAGCGCATTTGTCGAAATCGTCGCGACAGAACGCCCATCCGCGAAGCGAGGCTTCGACGAACTTGACCGCCGTCTCACGGTACGCAGCATCGTCTTCGAGCTTGTCCGCATCGGCCCAGATGGCATCCTGGAGCATTGCCGTTCCGACATCGTTCCAGTCGATGATGGACAGATCGCTCGGTTGATACAGCTCGCCCGTGTCAGGATTCACAGTCTCGAGCACCTGTGCGTACTCGTTGTAGATCATCGCCTGTGCAGCATCGATGTCACCGCTGACGAGCGCAAGCATGTCGAACTGCTGCTGAACGAGTGACACGTCGGTGTCCGGGTCAAGACCAACGGACCGCAGTCCTGCGAGCAACTCGAACTCGTTTCCGAAGCCCCAGTTGCCCACTGTGCGTCCGGCGAGGTCACCAACGCCATTGATACCCGAGTCGACGAATGAGACCTGTAACGTCGCTGATCGCTGGAACACCTGAGCGATGTTCGTGATATTCAAGCCTTCCTCACGAGGCACGAGGCCACGCGGGACCCATGAAATCGCAAAGTCAGCAGCGCCAGAGTCGAGGACCGTTGCCGGCACGATGTCGACACCACCCTCGAGGATCGTGACATCAAGACCAACGTCTTCGTAGAACCCCTGATCAACGGCTGCGAAGTACCCCGCGAACTGCGCCTGGGTGAACCACTGCAACTGCAGCTTCACCGGCGTCAGTTCGCCCGATGCGTCGTCATCCGAGCTACAGGCTGTCGCAACCATGGCGAACACCGCCAGCATGATCAGCCAGCGAGTCAGCCCCTTCTTGTTACCCCATTGCATTGAGTGCCCTCCTCCATATTTCCTTCTCTGTCATTCGATCTCAAGGCTTACGCCCCGATCGTTTCCGCATCGGGTTTCCATGGCATGGAAACCCGCTCGAAAATTCCACTCGCCACAAACAGCACAATGCCCATGACGCTGCCGGCGAGTACCGCCGCCCAGGCCTCCGTGTATCTGGTGAGACCGGCATTCTGCACGATAAGCGGGCCGAGCGCATCCTGTCGACCGCCGAAGTACTCAGCAACGATCGCGCCGATCACAGCAAGGGAGCTCGCGATCTTGAGCGCAGTGAAGAAGAACGGCATTGCATTCGGGATCCGGACGGTCCTCGCCACCTGCCACGAGGACGCCGCGTAGGAGCGCATCAGCTCGATCTCCGTGGCTCCCACATCAGTGAGTCCCTTTGTCGTATTGATGAAGACGGGGAAGAACACGAGGATCACCACGATCGCCTGGTTGGACACCGGAGACAAGAGTCCGTACCAGGCATTGAAGATCGGAGCGAGAGCGATGATCGGGATGGCGTTCAGCGAGATCGCAAGTGGTGTGAGGGTCTCGTTCGCCAGCCGGAAACGGGACACGAGCAGGGCCCACAGGACTCCGAGCGCGACGCCTCCGACGAGGCCTGTGATGACGATGAAGCCTGTGTTCCTGGATGCGACCCATATCTCTTCGAAGTTGTCGAAGAAGGCCGCGATGATCCCTGAGGGTGCCGGAAGGACGAATCCTTCAGGGTTGATGATCAGCAGTGACAATTCCCAAAACAGCAGCCCGCCAAGGCCGACGACGGTGGCAGGGGCAGCCCCTCGGAACGCCCTCGAGATCATGGCTGTGACTCCTCGAATCGAAGTGCCTCACGCACTTCGGTGACCTTCTCGAAGAACGCCGACGCCTCGCGTGTCTCGAACGATCGCTCGCCAAGATCGATTCTGATGTCAGAAGCGATCCGACCAGGGCGCGGTGACATGACGATCACGCGCTGGGAAAGGAACACGGCCTCAGGAATCGAGTGGGTCACGAACACGATCGTCTTGCCCGTCTTGTTCCAGATGTCGAGCAGCTCGGTCTGCATGTGTTCGCGTGTCATCTCATCAAGGGCACCAAACGGTTCATCCATGAGCAGCAACGACGGCCGGAACGACAGCGCACGTGCAATGGCGACTCGTTGTCTCATACCTCCGGAGAGTTCGTGCGGATAGTGGTCTCCGAACTCATCGAGTTTGACGAGATCAAGCATCTCGGCCGCTCGCGCCTTGCGATCTGTCTTGGACCAACCCATCAACTGAAGCGGTAGCTCGACGTTCTCAGCAACACTTCGCCACTTGAATAGGCCAGATGTCTGGAAGGCCATACCGTAGTCACGATCAAGCCTTGCCTGATCAGCAGACTTGTCGTTGACCCCGACGTCGCCCCGTGTCGGGTGTGTAAGCGCAGCGATCAGGCGCAGCAACGTCGACTTCCCACACCCTGACGGACCGATGAGCGACACGAACGTGCCCTCACCGATCGACAGGCTGATGTCTTCGATCGCATGGACCTCATTCGGCTTCCCCTGATTGAATACCTTCGAGACGTTCGAGATTGCTACGGCACAGCGATCTGGTTCGGTCATAGTGCGAGGGGCTCCTCTTTGCGTTTGGAGAGAACGAGATACTCAGCAGCTGTGACAAGCCCGATGGCGATCAGCCCGAGAAGGGCTGCACCGATCACGGTGGCGTAGAGCCTCGATGGACCGGTGGTGTAGCGACTTGCGAAGTCGAGGATGAGCCTTCCAAGGCCACCCCTGACGCCGCCGGAGATCTCGCCAACGATCGCGCCCACGATCGCTGCAGTAGCTGCGATCTTGAACGCGGCGAACAGGTAGGGAACCGATGCAGGCAGCTGCAACTTCACAAGCGTCTGGCGTCTGGTGGCCGCGTATGATCGCATGAGCTCCATCGCTGCCGGGTCAGCAGACCGGAGTCCCCTGATGCCATTCATGGCGACAGGGAAGAAGGTCAGATAGGCCGCAATGAGCGACACCGACATCCAGTTGGTCCACTCGAACGGCAGCCAGTCGAGGCTGGTCGATCCCCAAATGATAACGATCGGAGCTATGGCGACAAGAGGCACCGTCTGGGATGCAACGAGGTAGGGCGTGACTCCCTGCTCGATCCATTTGGACCTCAGGAGCACCACCGCAATGCCCAGCCCGAAGATCACGCCGAAAGCGAATCCGAGTACAGCCTCCCTCATCGTGAACAGCGCGGCTTCCGCGATGAACGCTGCAAGAGGCTTGTCGGAATTCCGCTGGGGCGGCTGTGTGAACTCGGAGATGATGTCTGACACCGGTGGCATTGTCAGGTCGTCTGTGCGAGGCAGCACCCGCCCGATCATCGGCCAGTCCGTCTGGGCATCGTCGAGCGACTGGCCAAACGCCTTGTAGCCGGTGTAGGCCAACGCAAGAATGACGAGAAACACAACGAATACACCTATGCGTCGCAGAGTGCGCCTGGTCGCTTCCGTCCTTTCGTGTCTGCGGATCTCGCGAGCCATTTCATCTCGTGCCGTCATCTGGTGCTCTGTGCTCCTGGGTTGCCTACACGTTCTGTGGGAATCCGAGATCGATCGTACTCGTAGCCGGATCGGGCCACCTGCTCGTAACGACCTTCGCCTTCGTGTAGAAGTCGATACCTTCGGGTCCATATGCGTGTGAGTTTCCGAACAACGAATCACCCCAGCCACCAAAGCTGTAGTAGCCAACCGGCACAGGGATGGGAACGTTGATTCCCACCATGCCTGCATCGACATCGATCTGGAACTGCCGCGCTGCCCCACCGTCTCGCGTGAAGATCGCTGTGCCGTTCCCGTATGGGCTGTCCGCAATGAGCTTCATCGCGTCCTCGTAGGTGCCGACTCTCGTGACACCGAGAACAGGACCGAAGATCTCCTCGTCGTAGCAAGCCATTCCAGGTGCGACATTGTCCAGGAGGGATGGCGCAATGAAGAACCCGTCTCCATCGAAGTTCCGATCGAGGCCATCCACCACAACCGTTGCTCCTTCACCCGGAGCGTTCTCAACGAAGGATGCGACACGGTCGCGATGCTCCTTCGTGATGAGTGGTCCCATCTGGGAGGCTTCGTCAGTCCCGTCACCGACGATCAGGTCGGGGATTCTCTTCTTGATTGCATCAACGAGAGAATCAGCGGCCGAACCAACAGCGACAACAACCGAGATCGCCATGCATCGCTCACCTGCGGAACCGTACGCAGCACTGACCGCAGCATCCGCTGCGATTCCAATGTCTGCGTCTGGAAGCACCACCATGTGATTCTTCGCTCCACCGAGCGCCTGAACGCGCTTCCCTGCGTTCGTTCCGGTTGCATACACGTACCTGGCGATCGGCGTCGATCCAACGAAGGAGACCGCAGCGATGTCTGGATGCTCAAGGATCCGGTCAACGGCGACCTTGTCGCCCTGGACGATGTTGAACACGCCCGCAGGCAGACCTGCCTTGTCGAGTAACTCGGCTGCAAGCGTGTTGACGCTTGGGTCCTTCTCCGAAGGTTTCAGAATGAACGCATTCCCGGCTGCGATCGCGTTCGGGTACATCCACATGGGCACCATTGCGGGGAAGTTGAACGGCGTGATTCCCGCAACGACTCCGAGGGGCTGTCGAACCGAGTAGACATCTATGTTCGTCGAGACCTCCTGGGAGAACGACCCCTTGAGGTGCTCAGCCAGTCCGCATGCGTACTCGATGTTCTCGATACCTCGCTGAACCTCTCCAAGCGAATCGGAGAGCACCTTGCCATGCTCAGCGGTCAGCAGCGCAGCGATATCATCCTTGTGTTCATCGACAAGATCGCGAAAGGCATACATGACCCTCGTCCGCTTTGCGAGCGATGTTGCACTCCACCCGGCTGCAGCAGCCTTTGCCGTTCCCACAGCACGCTCCACTCCTTCCATGGTCGCGAGCCGGCCGTTGGC
>QMQC01000037.1 GCA_003648875.1 Actinomycetota bacterium | reverse complement strand
GCCCAAAGTGGCCGAAAACCCCGTAGGTGCGTGGCTTTCGGGTGTGGGCCTACCTGGATTTAGACCAGGGACCTCATCCCTATCAGGGATGAGACGCGAGCGAGCTCACCGGGTCAGGGGGTAGGCCGATCCATTTGGCCTCTGGTCATGGCCGCTCGCGAGGACTGCCTCTCGTGTGCGTCCGGAAGCGATCGGTATAGTCGGCAGCGGAGAGTGTGGTGTTCTCAATGGGGAAACTCAGTTCCCAATCAGGAGATCTGAGGACTGAAGGAGCGAGATGCCGGATTTCGACGATCAGCCGAGTAGCAAGGATCTCATTCGCGCGGCTCGTGAACAGCTGAAGAAGCCGAGAGCACTGACTCCCGATCCGGGTGATGACATCGAATCCGACAAGGAGGCCGAGACCCCTGGTCCTGGCTTCGCACCAGAGTCTCTTTCGCCGAAGCGTCGGGCTGATCCCCGACCTCAGCCCTCAGGCGACAGGTCACCATCCGTGCCTCGGCCACCCATTGGAGATGCATCCGCGAGCGGCGACTCTGCGGGTGTTGGCTTGGCCAAGGTGCTGTCGCGCTTTCGGCCGCGAGGTAGATGGCGAGTCTTGGTCATGATCATCGGTATTGGTTACGCGATCTCCTTTGGTGTGGGTGCTTACAACGAAACCAGGACCGACGCACCACCTGAGGAGGCTTTTGCGCAGCTCGTCGAAGATGAATATGGCAACACTCTGACAGCGGAGGACTTGAGTGAGTTGAAGGCATGGGTAGTCGTAGCGGACTCGTTCGCGACATGTGACGAGTTCATTACCTATTTCAGCTCGGAGATCGGAGAGTTCGGACAGGGATCTGATAGCGAGATGGAGGGATTCATTCTGGGTGGCGCCATCGCCGCCTTCTCCGACGGTGTTGCGAGCGGGTTCGTGGACGAATGCTTGTCCGAACAGTCGGCGCTCAACCTCGATGCCACAGATTATGGCGACGACGCGACCCTGGACCAACTGTGGGATCAGTGCGAATCGGGCATCTATGAGTCTTGCGATCTTCTGTTTCTCTTTGGCGCATCGAACTCTGCCTATGAGACGTTCGGTGCGGCCTGTGGCAAGTCTGGCCCAGAACAAGTGGATTTCTGTATCGATGCGTTCGGCGATGGTGTCGATCTCGATGGATGGCGCGACCGATGTCGCACCGGAGATCATGGTGCCTGCGACCTGCTCTACCAATTCTCGCCGGTTGGAAGCGCGGACGAGCAATTCGCTCAGACCTGTGGAGGCACCGCCGAGCAGTCGCTTCTGGGCTGCATCTTTCGATTTGGCCTGTGAAATCTGTTCGTACCGGGATGAAACGGGCGCGCGGGTAGGGCATCGGCGTGTTTTGGCGGGACAGTTCATTCGCCGACGTCAGCGGGGCTGGGTCCAGCCGCGGATGGTTTCGATCACGACTGATGTCATTGGTTGGGCGGCAGTGGTGTCGCCAGCGAGGCGGATCTGGCTGAGCGCGCCCCACAAGGCACCGAGGAGGAACTCGGCTCTCGCCTCGGCATCGGTGACATGGTCTGTCTCGAGCGCTTCTTGGAACGTGGATCGCCACAGGTCGCGGTATTGGGCGATTTCGTTGGCGATGTCCTGTGCTGGTTCGTCGATCTCGAACACGGTGTTGACCATGAGGCAACCAGCTGCCCGGGCGTCGTTCTCATCGGCGGGTGAGCTGACGCGTTCAAAGATGCTGACGATGGATTCGACCGAAGGCGGATCGAACATGGCGGCGAGGTTGCCGGCCACCCGTTGCCTGTAGCG
This sequence comes from Actinomycetota bacterium, assembly GCA_003648875.1. GTDB lineage: Bacteria > Actinomycetota > Acidimicrobiia > Spongiisociales > UBA5794 > B3-G11. The sequence continues at coordinate 8,425 of QMQC01000037.1, read as the reverse complement.
GGCGAGGGCCCTGGTGAACAGCTCGTCCTTCTCCCCGAATGTGTTGGCAAGGCTCCGTATCCCGACCCCGGACAGCGTTTCGAGGGAGCGGTAGGTTGTGGCAGCGTATCCGTGGCGCCAGAAAGCATCCATCACCGCTTCGAGAAGTTCCGACTCCTCAAAGGATCGTGGCCTGCCCATCAAGGTACTCCTTCCAAATCTCGCAAGGAGGTGATCAGTCCTCTGCGAGAAATTCTACAACATGTGTTGCATTTCTATCGTAGACCTAGTAGAACATGTTTTGCGACAATTGTTGCAAAAGAAAGGAGGTACCGGATGGAGACCCACAAAGGCACCTCAGCCATCGCGACCGACACTTTCGCCTCGGAGGTCTCGAGCAAGGGAGCGAACAAGTTCGTCCGCTCCATGTTCGGCCACCCCTCCGGCGCTTCCGCGGGCCTCAAGGCCCACATCGAAGTTGGCGGCCACGCCAGGAGGAACCATGACTGAAACACAGGCGATCCCAGCTGCCTTTCCGTTCGAATCGAAGTTCGTCACCGTTGACGGCTCGAAGATGCACTACGTCGATGTCGGAGAGGGCGATCCCATCCTGTTCCTGCATGGCAATCCGACATCGTCCTACCTGTGGCGAAACATCATCCCCCACCTCAGCGGGCAGGGGCGCTGTGTTGCGGTTGACCTCATCGGCATGGGGAAGTCCGACCACCCTGACATCTCCTATCGATATGACGATCACTATCGCTACCTGTGTGGCTTCATCGACGCCCTTGGAATCGGATCGAACCTCACACTCGTTATCCACGATTGGGGGTCAGGACTCGGCTTTCGATGGGCCCACGACCACGAACAGGACGTGAGGGCGATTGCCTTCATGGAAGCGATGATCCGCGGCCTGTCGCTCGACGACATGCCTGGGAGCCTTCGCTTGGCCATGCGGATGATGCGCATGCCGGGTACGGGATGGCTGATGATCAGTGCCGCCAACATCTTCCTCAAGAAGATGCTGCCAGACCTGACCTATGCCGAGATAAGCCCCGAAGCGCTTGCCTATTACCGGTCGGCATTCCCCACCGTTGCCAGCCGCAAGGCCATCCTTCAGTGGCCGCGCGAGCTGCCCCTGGATGGTTCCCCTGCCGACAACGCAGTGGTCGTCGAGGCGTACCGGCAGTGGCTGACCCACACCGAAGTGCCGAAGCTCCTGTTCCACGGAAACGCTGGTGTCGCGATCAAGGAAGCCGAGGTCGCCTGGTGTAGGGAGAACCTCTCGAACCTCGATGTCGTTGATCTGGGCGACGCAATCCACTTCGTCCAGGAGACCCATCCAGAGACGATCGGTTCGGAGTTGTCGTCCTGGTTCGCACGACTCTGATCCCAACCGCCTGTCCACGCACGTGGTCATCGTTTGATCAACAGAGTCACCTCACGAGCGGACCTCGGCGCGGATATGGCCGTGTTTGCGCCATGGCAACAAGGGTAGGTGATGTGTCTCTGCCCAGTCGTCACGATGTTGGGTCTCTCTGGCTAGAGCTCGCCTTGGGTCGCAGCCTCCGACCAGTTCTCCTTGGCTTCCCTTGCAGCGGCGAGTCCGACCAGCAGCGCGGCCGTCGGGTCGGCCCACCACCAGCCGGCCACGGCGTTCAACAGAAGGCCGAACATGATTGCCGTGGATAGCACTCCGTCGAGGAACGTCATCGATGCTTCCGAATGCAGCGGAGAGGAATCGAGCTGGGTGGCGATCCTTCGTTTCGCTGCCGCCAATGAGAACATGACGACGGCGGTCATCGCCAGGTAGGCGATTCCCCACGGTGACTCATCGGGGATCCGTCCGGTCACGAGGTCCCGAACACCAGCGAACGTCAGTGCAACGGCCAAGGCGCCGAACGCCACGGCGACAAGTCGATGAGCTCGGGCGGTTCGCTCAGGGGTCGATGCCCCATGTCCGGGCAGCAGGTGCCAAACAACGACGCCCGACGCGAACACCTCCACGATCGACACGGTTCCAAACCCGATCAACGCCAGCGATGAGGCCACTGCACCCAATCCGATTGTGAGGAACGCTTCGCCGACGTTCCAACCGATCGTTCCGTACTCCAGCCGAAGAGCAACCCGATTCAGGTCGGCCATCTCATCGGGAGTGCGTTGGATGTCTCGGTTCGTCATCTCAGCCGAAGCCAGACGTGGGTGTTTCGATTCGAGATTCGATAGGCCCGAGGACGTACGGCACACAAACCTCTTCGGCGGTTGATCGACTGGACGGACCACAATATAACACCACGCCACCTTGGAGCCTCTGCCGTGTCAAGGCCCACGGGGCCGGCGATCATCGACCAGCCGAATACCCCACATGCGACGGCAGGCATGCTTGTTCGATTGGTGCGCACCGTGGATGACCCGGCGCATGGCTGCACCCATATCCGACGTACCGACCAGGCATACTCCATCATCGCTGATCAGGTGTGGTGCGGCGGCGAGTGGGCACCGCAACTCTGGCCGCGCCTGAGCAGCTTGCTATGGTCACGGACACTCACGAGCGCTTCGAGGTTCTAGAGATGACATTTCTTGTGGCAGCTGGCATTGGTCTGCTCATTGCTGGACTCGTGTTCGTTCTCACCGGACGCCGAGCGTCGGAGGGCCTCTCCGGCAGGCAGGCCATCGTCACCGTGGCACAGATCGGGCTGCACATCGCCGTAGCCGTCGGCTTCGGGGTACTTCTCGCATCGATCGATTCAACGTTCGCCACCGTTGCGGTGGTTGCACTCGTGGCGTTGGGGATCGGGTGGGCGGTCATCCGTGCGCTGCGCGGGCCGTCGACGGGCAGAGCAATCCTCGTTCTGGCTGCCACGCTCGGACTTTCGATGGTGATGATGGCTGTCTTTGGCATGATCTCCGGAGGAGACGCCCAACAGGCAGCGCTTGCGGCCCCGATCGAGACGACCTCCGATCCAGCGGGTGACTGCGAATGTGATCCCGAGTTCGATCTGCTGGCTGTGGGCACCGATCCCACAGGCACGGTATGGGCGACCGTCGGTGGCGAGATCCAATCGGGCGCGACCTACTGGCTGTGGTTGGCTTCGGACCCGTACACGCCGATCGAGATCACTCGTGCCGCCGGTTCGTGGAAAGTGGCCATCAGCACTCGGTCTTCACTGAGCGCGAAGGACGTCGTCACCGATGAGACGACAGAGGCGCTCCATCTCGAGTTCCATCCGGCCGTTGGTGCATTCGCCGTCACCAGTGCCCAGGGTGATCGAGCCCCAGACACGGGCTATGTCGGGGATAGCGGATCGGCTGCTCGAGATCTGATCAGTGAGCAATACCAACACGCCTACGCCGATCTGAGTGCCGGCCACCGTCAGCTCGGAGGAGCTCTTATGCGTGCGATTCTGCGCACGGGGACCTTCAGCTACGCCATCGGTGTGAGCGCTGACCCAGACGTGGTGCGCACTGCGAGTCTGACCGTCGGTGCCGACGCGGTCGAGTTCCACGTCGATGCGACGAGTGACCGGGGCGGTCATACGGATCGCTTTGCACGCACCAGCGACGACGTGTGCCTCGATGACGATGTCGAACCGTGTGTCGGTGTGTGGATGAACCCGTTCGATGCCGTCGACAACCTTCTCTCAGCAGCGGCATCGATTGACGTCGGCTTCCTCGAGTCTCGTGAGGTGCTGGGCGAAGAGGCAGTTTGTGTGGCCATCACAGATGTTGGGGATTCGACGCTCCACGTGGGGGAGTTCTGCGGCCTTGGGGACGGAACGATCGCATTCGTGGATGACCGGACAGCCGGCGTTGTCATCGTTTTGACGGAACGGTGAGGTGAGACATGCCCGATAGATCCCTCGCAGAAATCAACGCAGATTTGCAGGCGAAACAGGCAGAGATCGACGATCTCACGTCCGACGGAGCCTTCAGGGAGACCGTTGACGGCATTGTCGAGGACCTTGGGGATGTCATCGAGTTCATCGAAGAGACCATCACCGGCATCACAGAAGCTGGTGAGAGCCTCGAAGAGAACTTCGAAGAACTCTCCGGCGCGATAGACGACATGAATGAGCTACTTGGGACCGACGCTTTCGCATCGAGCGTGGAAGCAGGAGGTGAGTTTGTCGAAGGCGTGACGGGCGGCCTCGAAAGTGTCACGAACGTCACCGGCGAGGTCCAGGAGGGGCTTGAATCGCTCGCTGATGCGCTCGAGGCAGTCCAGGCCGTTGATGATCTCGCAGGCGCCGACGGCGCCGCGGCACTCGAAGCATTCGCGGATGCGTTCGAACTGGTCGTCGACAGACTTGGTCCGCTGGTTGACAGGATCCCTGTTCTCGGTGCGTTCTTCAGGCTGTATGGCGCGGGCATCCGGAACATTGCCGTCAGCGCAGGGCAGATGGAAGCGATAGTCGATCGCAACCAGGCGCTCTACCTGGACATCAGCGGCGGGGGCTCGCTCTATCTGACACCGGAGTACCTGGCGTCAGAGGAGCTGCGACGCCTTCAAGCCGAATACGATGCGTTGTTCGAGGAGGCACTCGACGCGGCGGCTGCGGAGCAGGAAGCCCGCGGTACTCCACCGGCCGGCTCGGCATTCGACCCGGTCAAGCATGTGCTCTATACGGCGCTCGACCGCTGTGCCGGCCTGCTACCGGACTACCACTCTCCTGCCTTCCGCAAATATCTCAGAGCAAAGGTGGCTCTCGACAGCGCGGAGTTCAACGCAAGCCAGGCCCGCGGCGCACTGGAAGTTGTCAACCAAACAGGCTACGGCGACGCCGCCCGCGAACAGCAGAACGTCGAGGAGGCAGAAGCACAGCACGATGCGGCGAGGGAGGCGTTCGATACCGACGGAGCCGAGCACCGTGCCGCACTCGATGCCTACGACGACTGCGTCAAGCGTCACATCTTCATCTTCAGTGGGTATGAGGGCCTCGACGACTGGGAGATCAAAAGCATCGGCGTCGACCATCCGCAGTGGGACATACGCGGCTGGGAACCGTCCGTGGTGGTACCGGTGGAGACTTCACGCTGCTCCAGACGCGATGCCGCAGTGGCAGTCATCGGTGGAGCGATGCTCGCCGGAGGACTGTTCCTGTTGACGAATGTCGGGACCAACCCCCTGTCAGGAGTGGCGTCGGCGTTCACGCAGGTCTCGAGTTCGGATGCCATGTTTCCGCCTTTCGGCAGACAGGTTGTCGTCGACGTTCGGGTCGCGGCGGTCGATCCGAGCGATGACCCAGCGGTCAGTACCGGTGACGACACGTCTGGTACGCAGGCCGAACCAACGGTGGATTCATCGTGCAGCGGCACAGACCACTACCCCGAGGTGCCCGCCACCGACGGGGAGGGGAACACCACGAATTCACTTTCCAAACAGGTGATCGGAGCGTACGTCACCGGGCTTCCTCCTGGCACGGTCCTGATCATGGATGTCGCAGGAGTCGGCACGACGATCGGTGTCGTGAACAACCAGGGATACGTCGAGTTCCAGGTGCCGCTCAACAGCTACGGGACGTACACGATCACGAGTGTGGGCGCATTCATCTTCGGCCGAGCCGTGTCGCTCGATCCAACGCTTCTCGGTTCCCCCTTCAGGGTCACCGGAGCTGAGCAGGGATGCGGACAGTCGATGCTTTCTCCTCCCCCAACCACAACGACAACGACAACTTCGACGACTACGACAACATTGGCACCGACATCGATCTCCGTGAACGCCGGAGGAGGTGCCGTCCAGATTCCACCCGCCACCAGCACTGGTGGCGGCGCAACGGTCATCACTCCCGGCACGCCCGAGACACCCGGTTCCGATGTCGACGCAGGGACACTCGTTCTTGGTGTCGGTCTGCTCGTGTCCGGAGCGGCCCTTCTCGGAGGTGTGGGTGCGCCGGGCATGAGCGCCTGTGACGACGAGGACCGCGTCGCTTACACCCCGTTCACAGGACCACGCACATACACGGCGGAAGACCGCGCTTTCCTGCAGGAGATCTACAAGGGAGCAGACGAGGCCGGCGTGAACATTGTCGGGATCTCTCAGGTCAGGAGCCTCGACGACGCATTGGCTGGGAGCAAGGCCAATCCCGTCGTGATAGGGAAGTCTGCGACTATCTACGTACGGGTCGGTGCCGATGGTTCGATGCTTCCGCGGCGCGAAGACAGCGACACGGCGGCCGCATCCATCGTCAAGATCGATGTGAGACCCGGTGTCGAATTCGACGGTGACGGAGACCGACACATCGTGTGGCATTCCCACGTCACGCAGATCGACGTGGAAACGGCTGAGATCGTCGACGCCAGCTCAGCCGGCCCAAGTTCTGCGGAGTGGGAAGCAAAGGTGGACGGTCGATCGGATGTCGAGGTGGGCAACGACCCGGCCTTCAAGGACTGGGTCGTCGAATCGATGCCTGACTCGCCAGGGGAAGCTGTTCGTCAGGCCTTGAGCGGGGCAGGACTGGTGCAGTGAACTGATCGAGGTCGATCGGTTGCCGACCGTACTTTCGACGTTCGCGGTTCCGCCGGGTTGATGCCAACCGTGCGCTAGCGGCAGATCGCCAGCCAGGTGATCGGATCACCAAGCACGAAGTCTGCCTTGGCATCGAACTGTGAACCCTGGAACACGAAACTTGTCTCAGCCGAATAGATCCCCGACACGGTGACGTCGCCGATGCCGGTGGTGAGGGTCTTGCTCACGGGACCCACGACCGACCCCGTCAGTGTGTACTGGGTGAGCTCCAGGATCTCGACGTTGATGAAGTTTCTGCACACATCCTCGCCGTAGCCAAGGATCATCGCCGAATGAAGGTGGTCGAGGAGCCAGTCGGTGTCCTCGGCGGCGATCGCAGCCGCAAATTCGCCGACGAACGCGGCGATCGCTGCATCGGGTGCCAGCGTTGTCGTCGTTGTTGGGGGAATCGTGGTGGTCGTCGTCGGCTGGGATGTCGTCGTCGCCACAGTTGTTGTGGTTTCGGTTGGCTCGGTCGTAGTCGGCTCGGCCTGTGTCGATGTTGTGTCTGATGGGAGTGTGGTGGTGACGTCCGAGGCAGCAGCACCTGCAGACACGGTCTGTTCATCGGTATCGGAGATCACCGAGCCGACGCCGGCGGACACGAGCAGTGCCGTTCCCAGACCGACGAGAATCATTCCAACCCGGCGCCGCAACATGCTTCTCCTTCCTCTTCCGGCCATTGTACGTCCGCGTCCCGTGGGCTGCATGACACAGGTAGGAACGAACCGCTCTGGGGGAGTCCAAGGGTCGGATCACCGCCCGACAGCCATCTGCTAAATACAACACGCAGCCGATAATATGAGTGGGCTACGCGTAGATTTTCTGCGTACTGGGAATAGACATAGGGCCAACAAGGTTGCCCATTGCCACCGATGAAAGGGCCCAGCGTGTCCGATGTGATAACAACCGTCCTCCCCGTTCTTCCCCTTCGCGGCGGGATCGTGTTTCCGGACATGGTCATCACCGTGCGCATCGAGTCCGATGATGCCAAGCGGGCCCTCGCCGCGTCTGACACGACCGGTGGCAAACTTGTCCTCATACCGATGATCGATGGCGAGTACGCCTCCGTCGGGACGATTGCAGAGATCCAGGAGGTCGCCGACCGGGGCGGGGTGTCTGCCATCATCAGCGGCGTGTCCCGTGCCCGCATCGGTGCGGGTGAAACGGACTCCAATGATGTCCTGTGGGTCAAGGCCGACGCGATCGTGAAGCCGACCGAGTATTCCGAAACCACGCGCGACCGTGCATCCGAACTGCGAGCCGTGCTCGAGGAGATACTCGAGCAGCGAGGTGTGCGTGGAATCGCAGACCAGATCCTTGCGACCGACGACCCCGGAAGCCTGGCCGACCTGCTTGTCTACTCCCCTGATCTCGATCTCGCCAGTAAGGCGAAACTGCTCGAGACGTTCGACGTCGATCAGCGGCTCGACCTTGCCCTCGAGTGGATGAACGAGGTCCTTGGCGGCATGACACTGCGCCGTCGCGTGCGAGATGAGGCTGCAGAGAGGATCGACAAGACCCAGCGCGAGTTCCTGCTGCGTCAACAGATGGAAGCTATTCGTGACGAGCTCGGAGACGGCGAAGAGACGATCGTTGGCGAGTATCGGAAGCGGTTCGAAGATGCCGATCTTCCACAAGCTGCGTCAGAGACCGTGAGCAGGGAGATCGATCGCCTCGAGCGTCTCAGCGAACAGAGCCCGGAGCACGCATGGATCAGAACCTGGCTCGACACGACCTTCGAACTCCCCTGGGGAGAGACAACGGTGGACAATCTCGACCTGGACGCGGCCAGATCCGTCCTCGATGAGGACCACACGGGTCTCGTTGATGTCAAGGATCGCATGATCGAACATCTTGCCGTTCGCAAGCTTCGCCACGAACGAGGCCTCGACGAGGACGCCAAAGTCGGTGGCACGGGGACGATTCTGCTACTGGTGG
>QMQC01000036.1 GCA_003648875.1 Actinomycetota bacterium | reverse complement strand
AGAACCCGGGAGGAGACAGGCGGGCGGTTGGTAGTAAGTAGTACGAGTGATGTATTACGACACCGGAGCAGGGGGAGACATCGGCCTTTCGAGCATCGGTACTTGACGCTTTGAGTTTCTCAATGCGCTCTGGTGGTGTCCGAGCGGCTTCCCCGTCCACAAAGCCAACTCTGGCCGCCATGGTCACTCGGGTCTCAAGCCCGCACCCAGAGTCCCGAGCGATGGGAGGAAATCGTACAAAGTCACCACTATCCCCTGCTAACTGTGGCTGTCGATTGCCGTGCATCGGTACACAGATACACGACCCAACCAACTACCACGAGACCTCCGAGTCGTACTACGTCATTCGTACTACGTCATACGTTCCGAGGCTTCACCCGACTCACGGCCGATCTCTTCACCACACCCCGCCCAAATCTGAAGAGCCCGATAATGGAGCGATAGAGTGTCGACGATGTGCACCCTCACCGCTTTGCAGTTGCCGATCGAATGGTCGGAGTTCGGTTGGCCTGAAGCGCCACGACTCGGCAACGTGGCGCTCACCACAGGTGACCCGAAATGGGCGTGGACGCCTTCGGCTCCCGCGTTCGGGATGCACACGATGGAAGTGCCTCCCACAACAGAGGTACTCGGTTTCGTCATCGACCATGTCGTGCTACTCGTTCCCGATCTCGCCGCGGCGATCAGCCGGTTCGACACCATCGGACTGGAGCCACGGCTCAAGATGATGGTGCGAGGTCGTCCCGCGGCGTTCTTCCGCGGCGGTCCCGTCATCGAAGTCATCGAATCCCCGGTAAGGCAGGCCTCGATCTACGGCATTGCGGTGGGTGCAGAAGACTCCCTGGAGTCGCTCTCCATTGCATGGAAGGCGAAGGGTCTCTCGGTAGGAGCTGTCAAGGTCGAGATAAAGCCGGGAAGACGCATCATGACGATCCACGACCTGGACGCGGGATGTGCGGTGATGAGCCAGGATGCGGCTGTCGACGGTCGTCTTTCAGCCAGCAGCTAGGCAACGTTCGTCGTTCCGATGTCGAGTCAGGGCGCTGGTCGCGGGGACGCAGGACGAAGACGCAGTCTGCTCAGCGTTGAGGACGAAGACGCAGCGAGCGGTGTTCCTCGACGGCAGAACCGAGCAGAGGTCTCTGGACAGGGCACCAGAGGCCGTCACACTCCGAAGATCAGCTCCCTGAGCCTCACCCGGCTCGTAGCGAAGGTATCCAGATCGACTCTGATCGACCCGAGTCGGAGGCCTCGCATCTCGTCGCCATATTTGGTCGCCACTTTCACCGTTCCGTCGTCGTGTTCGAGCACTCCAAGTCCGAGGCATCGGCCGCGCTCGTCTTGGACTCCGACCAGCATCCCATCGAGACGGCTGACATCGAAGCCGTCGGGCAGTGTCGGGGCGAAGACGGTTGTCTGGACTCGCCAACGGGGAGGATCATCACCAATGTTGTCATGCAGGGCATCCGCCCTCGTGTCCTGCCTGTCCGTCGGGGAACCAGACACAACATTCTCAGGAGGTTCGACCTCTGCGACCCTCGTCGACAGGAAGCGCCGCAACATGCCGATCACCGGATCAAGTTCAGCGCCTCGTCTGATGGCTATCACCAATGCCGGCTGGGCGAGTTCCACGAGGTGGTACTTCAACGTCTGGCCCACGACACCTGTGACAACCCCCGTCGTGTCACAGATCACGAGGTCGGCCTTCTCCTTGGCGATATCGATCAGCGCCGTAACGGCAACGACGTGGGGCAGGACAACCCCGCTCGGCTCGACCGCACCGACAAACCGCAGCTCGTCCGGATACGCCAGCAGATCACATTCATCGATGGATGCCACGAACTTCAGGCCGACACAGCCGACGGGTCCCACGGTTGCGGCAGCAACGTCGCCATCGACAAAAGCAACCGTTCGACCGTGTTCAACAGCGTCACGCAGCAACAAGCGCGCAAGGGTCGTCTTCCCTGTCTCGGCGTCTCCGATTACCATGACGACGCCGTCAAGCCCACGGACACGTTCACGCAGTGCTTCGTATGGCGCACCGACCCCCATCAGGGACCTCCTCGTTCCATGTCACCGATGATACGGGTGGTTGCGTGATGCCCAGACAGCCGATTGCCGTCACTCCCGGTGGTCCGCCCTCAATGAACGTCGCATGACCTTGTGGGACGCGGTGCGAGGTAGCTCATCGATCAGCACAACCTCATGCACCTTGAACAGCGGGTTCAGCGTGGCTCTGATTCTCTGCTGCATCTTCGTGCGAAGCACATCCACGTCCGGTGCACCAACCGGCACGGCAAAGATGATGAGCCTGTCCGGTCCACCACCAATGGGGGGCACTGCCACAGCGGCTATCTCAGAGACCCCTTCGATCTCGCCGATGGCGGACTCGAGATCAGCGGACGAGACCTTGATGCCACCAAGATTCATCGTGTCGTCAACCCGCCCGAGTGCTCGATAAAGTCCACCGCTCTCGCGCACCATCTGGTCACCGTGGCGACGGAGCGGCCGATCGTGGACCGGGAGCCCTTCGTAATACACGGTGTCGTGGTCACGGTTCACCAGGTCGGTGGAGAATCCCATCGATGGCGGTACGAGAAACACCTCACCTTCGTCCCCTGGATTCCCTTCAGCATCGAATAGGACGAGGTCGAGTCCGAGCGCAGGAGTCGTGAACCGCGATGCAACGGCAGGCTGGAGCACCGTACCTGTGACATATCCGCCGCCGATCTCAGTGCCACCGCAGTACTCGATGATGGGCACACCGCCCGCCACCCGCATGAGCCAGGTGTAGTCATCCGGGTTCGAGGCTTCACCTGTGGAAGAAACCACACGGACGGTGCGCCAATCGCCTTCATTGAGGTCGCCAGACCCGCGCCACGCAGCCACGATCGATGGGACAGTGCCGAGCATCGTTACACCGGCATCTTCGACGAATCGTATGAAGCCTTCGCTTGTCGGTGAATCTTCGTACAACGCTATGGCAGCCCCGTTCAGGAGCGCTGCGTATATGAGCCATGGCCCCATCATCCACCCAAGGTTCGTCGGCCAGACGACGACATCGCCGTCGTGAATGTCCTGATGGAACCGTCCATCCATTGCTGCCTTGATCGGTGCGGTCTGCGACCATGGGATCGCCTTCGGTTCACCTGTCGTACCGGATGAGAAGAGAATGTTCGTCCAGGCGGACGCAGGAAGACTGACCGGCTCGAACGGAGCCCCAAGGACCACGAAGTCATCCCACCCAACATCACCACTTCTGAGGCGCATCCCTGAGCCGGTATCGACAACGATGCACCTTGGGGCATCAGCCTCGACACATTTGGAGTACATCGGCAGATCCCCGCCAAGGCGTCTCGCCTCATCCTGGGTGACGACCGCGACCGGTGAAGTGATCAACAACCGCGTAGCTATCTCCTCCGGAGCGAATGAGTCCGCGATCGATATGACCACCCCTCCTGCGGCGATCGTGCCGAGATAGGCGACAACGGCGTCGACGGTCATCGGCATGACGATCGCAACTGCATCGCCCTCACTGAAACCCGCTTTCTTGAACCCTCCTGCGAACGCAGCTACGCGTTCGATCAGTTCGCCAACCGAGACAGTGTGGACTCCGCTCCCCGTACCGTTGATGATGGCGACAGCCTCCGGATCGTGGTCAAGGCATGACCGGACGATGTTGAACGACGCTCCCGGTAGCCAATCCGGATCAGTCGGATCCTCGTTTCCGCGTATCGCCGATGGCTCCTCGTCGAAGTGGATGTCGAGATCATCGATGACCATCGACCAGAAGCCGTCCGGATCATCGATGGACCAACGATGAAGCTCGTCGTACGTATCAAAGCCGCGCACGTTCATCGCCGTGGTCAGGTTTGCGTGGTCGACGGTCTCGTCGTCCGGTAGCCACGTCGGCTCCGGCGGCAGCGATCGATGTGTCATGCACCGAGGCTAGCGCCGCGAGTAATTCCCCGGACACGACCGAAATGACGGTCTATCGTGGTACCAACGGGAGGCGGAAATATGCGAGACAAACGTAGGACAGCGAGCATTGTGCTGCTCGGAACGATCACCATGTTCTGGGCGGTGGGCTTGGCGTCGCCCGCCGGAGCAGAGGTGTTCCAGGGCGGATGCACCGGCAGCGCCGAGTTCTCAGATGGCACAACGGTTACAGAGAGCACGCCGCTCAGCGAGGTTGTGATCGTGCCGGAGGAAGACACTGTCGTGTACCAAGGGAGTATCAACCTTCCACCGCCCGATGACGAAGTCCCATTCGCCGGTGGTGTCGACGTACGGTTGCCGCGCTTCAACTGGACAGTCGTTCCGTGGTCGGGAGAGACGGTGGAAGTCTCGGACGCAGGTACATACACATACGATGTCCCCGGTTTCGTCCCACGAGGCGTGCAGCTCGAAGTCTCAGCAGCACACACCCAGCAGGGGCAGGACTGCGCTGTTGCAGTGACCATGAAGCTCGACGGTGATCCAGGAGCGGCTGCGCTCATCGGTGCCACAGGTACCGTCGTGTTCGGTGCAGCAACCATCGGTGCCGGTATGAAGAAGAGGGTGGCATGATGAAGGGTCGACCGATTCTCGGAATCATCGCAGGCTTCATGTTCGGCCTGTTCGGCGGGTTGACGCTGATCCTTTATGGCGTTGTCCCACTCCACTCAGACCTGTTGTGGATATTGCCGCTGGTTGGCATTGTCCTCGGGCTCGCGCTCGCAGCCTGGGCACCGTTCGGCAGCACACCGAAGGTCATGGAGACCTCCGCTCCTCCGGATCCGGAGGAAATCGTGGACGACACGACTCCGGCCGAGATCGAGGAGCCCCCGACCGAGTAGTCGAGGAGTAGCTGCCACGATGGGGATATGACAACGACGGTTCGCCGCGCCTGGTGGGGCGGAAATGCACATGTGATCTACACGATCGTCGTGTTCGTGATCCTCGCTTCCCTCGACAATGCCGCGATCGCTCTCATCCCATCGATGGTTCCCCAGCTTCGGGAGACATTCGAGGTGGGTACCACAGCGATCGGGATACTCACAGGCGCCCAAGTGCTCACAACCGCCGTTACCGCGGTCGTGTGGGGCTATCTCGCCGACTCGAGGGACCGCAAGAAGCTGCTTTTGTGGGGGACGATCATATGGGCGGTCGCTGTCGGGTCTTCGGGGATCACAACTTCGTACTGGTCGCTTCTGGGTCTCCAGGTCATTGCGGGCGTTGGACTCGGATCGATCGCCTCGGTCGGGTTCTCTGTCATCTCCGACTTCATTGCTCCGAGGAGACGAGGGCTTGCGATGTCCTTCTGGGGACTCAGCCAGGGGATCGGTTCACTCGTCGGGAGTCTGCTCGCGTCTCAGGCAGGAGCAGACAGCCACACACCTCCGTTCATGATCCTCGCCGTTGCAGGCTTCCTGTTCTCGCTCCTGTTCCTGACGACATTCGAGGCCCCGCGCGGCTTCAAGGAACCTGAACTCCAGGAGCTGTATGCCGGCGGCGAGAAGTACGACTATGCGATCGACACCGCACAGATTCAGGAACTTCGCAACGTCAAGACCAACCGTTGGCTCGTCCTCCAGGGCCTCACGGCCCAGGTGGCATATGGGTCTCTCATCTGGGTGCCACTGCTCTACCAGGAGAAGGTCATTGCCGAGGGTTACTCCCAGGCGACCGGTCAACGGGTGGGTGGTCTGTTTGCGGCTCTCTTCACTGTCGGAGCGCTGTTCTCGATCCTGTTCGGCCATATCGGGGACCGGTGGCAACGCCGTGACCTCTCAGGACGGGCCTACGTGTCGGCGATCGGCATCCTCTCGGCCATCCCATTCTTCCTCGTCTTCTTCTGGGTGCCGTTGCGGGGTCTGGACGTGACCGATGGGGCAAGTACGGTGACGTTCATCCCTGAGGTGCTCACCGCAATCGTCACGAACCCTTGGGTCGCCCTTGCATTCTTGTCAGCGATCATCGCACTTGCCCTCACCTCGGCGGACTCGCCGAATTGGTTCGCCCTGATCGCTGATGTCAACCTCCCCGAGCACCGCGGCACCGTGTTCGGCGTCGGGAACTTCATCAACGGAACGGGGCGTGCGGTCGGGACAGGATTGACAACCGTCACGGCCGACGCGTTCCGAAAGATCCTTCCGCCTCCGTTCAATCTCGCTCTCGGCCTCTCACTGTTCCAGGTGTTCTTCCTTCCGACCGGCTGGTGCTATTGGAAGGTTTCAAAGACCTGTCCGGCGGACATAGAAGCGGTGAGGGAGACCCTTCGCGAGAGAGCGAATACCGAAAGCCGATAGCCGAAGTTCGAAATCCGAAAGAGCGGATTTCGAAGCTCGGTGAGAGGCAAAGACGCGAAAAGTGTTCACCTTCGCGAAAAGTGGGTTGCGCCTCAGCTGGCAATGTGTCACACGGGACCGCTAGAAATGCCGTAACTTCCCCCGGATCGACCGAAATCCGCGCGATCTGAGTAGTAGTTGACGAATGACAACAATGTAATTACACTCGTGCAGCCACGCAACATGTAGTGGGTACATGGACATCACAGACACAACATGTTGTGATTGTGGACAAACTTGTGGATATGCCACCGGATGGGTGGCGCCAGGTCGAGAGAAGGCAACCTATGGCAGCAGGACTCAGCGTCGAAAGGCGGTACACCACTGAGGGCGTCAGCCCGTACGACACCGTCGAATGGTCAACGCGTGATTCGCGGATCACGAATCCGGACGGGTCTGTCGTCTTCGAGATGACCGATGCAGAGATCCCCGCAGAATGGTCCCAGGTTGCAGCGGACATCATGGTTTCCAAGTACTTCCGCAAGGCCGGTGTCCCCCAGTTCGATGATGCAGGCAACAAAATCCTCGACGATTCTGGTGAACCGGTCACCGGCCCGGAGCGCTCGGCTCGCCAGGTCATCGACAGGCTCGCAAACACGTGGCGCTGGTGGGGCGAGGAGAAGGGCTATTTCGCAACCCCACAGGACGCCCAGGCATTCGAGGACGAGCTTGCGTACATGCTGCTGCATCAGATGGCAGCACCAAACTCTCCCCAATGGTTCAACACAGGGCTGCACCATCGCTACGGCATCGAGGGGCCAGAACAAGGCTTCTGGTTCGTCGACCCGGAGTCTGAGGAACTCACAGCCTCCCCGGATTCCTACAGCAGGCCATCACCCCACGCGTGTTTCATCCAATCCGTCGATGACGACCTCGTCAACGCAGGCGGCATCATGGACCTCTGGGTCAGGGAAGCTCGTCTCTTCAAGTTCGGATCAGGCACGGGCACCAACTTCTCCAACCTCAGGGCCGAAGGCGAGCCGCTCTCAGGTGGCGGTAAGTCCTCTGGTTTGATGTCCTTCCTCAAGGTCGGCGATCGCGCCGCTGGAGCGATCAAGTCGGGTGGAACAACCCGTCGCGCCGCAAAGATGGTGATCCTCGACGTCGATCACCCCGACATCGAGACCTTCATCAACTGGAAGGCGGTCGAAGAGGAGAAGGTGAAGACACTCATCGCTGCCGGCTATTCATCGGATTTCAACGGCGAGGCATACGCCACTGTGTCTGGCCAGAACTCGAACAACACGGTCCGAATGACGAACGAGTTCGTCGAGGCCGTCATGGCAGACGAAGATTGGAACCTGACTCGTCGCACCGACGGCGCACCCATGAAGACCGTCAAGGCCCGTGATCTGTGGCATCAGATCGCACAGGCAGCTTGGGCGTCTGCCGATCCTGGCGTCCAATTCCACACGACCATCAACGAGTGGCACACCTCCCCCGCCGGTGGTCAGATCCGGGCCTCAAACCCGTGCTCCGAATACATGTTTCTGGACAACACTGCCTGCAACCTTGCGTCCTTGAATCTCGGCAAGTTCTACGACGACGACACGGGGACGTTCGACCTGGAGAGCTACAGATACGCGATCCGGATCTGGACGATGGTTCTCGAGATCTCGGTGACGATGGCACACTTCCCCTCCGAAGCCATTGCACAGGGTTCCCACGACTACCGCACCCTCGGTCTCGGTTACGCCAACCTCGGCTCGATCCTCATGCGGATGGGCATCGCGTATGACTCTGAGGAGGGCCGCGCGATCGCAGGCGCACTCACTTCGATGCTTACCGGGTACTCCTATGCAGCGTCTGCGGAGATGGCTTCTGTCGTCGGACCGTTCCCTTCGTATCACGACAACTCGGACTCGATGTTGCGTGTGATGCGGAATCACCAGAGGGCTGCGTATGGTGCCGACCAGTCCGAGTACGACTCAGTCGGCCACACCGTTGTTGGAATAGACAAGGATGTGTGCCCACCCGTCATGCTCGCCGCTGCGCGCAATGCGTGGGACACGGCAGTGAGCCTTGGCGCGGAGCACGGCTACCGCAATGCACAGTCCACGTGTCTTGCGCCAACAGGAACAATCGGACTGCTGATGGATTGTGACACGACAGGTGTCGAACCCGATTTTGCTCTTGTCAAGTTCAAGAAGCTCGCCGGTGGCGGCTACTTCAAGATCGCCAACCAGTCGATCGCACCGGCACTTGCACACCTCGGGTACGACGAATCAACGATCAGGGACATCATCGACTTCGTGGTTGGAACAATGAGCCTCGAAGGTGCACCGGCCGTCAACACAGAGACGCTCCGCTCGAACGGTTTCACCGACGAGGACATTGCCAAAATCGAGGCGACGCTGCCTGGCGTATTTGAGATCGGATTTGCTTTCAACCAGTGGATATTGGGCGAAGAGACGATGCAGCGCCTCGGCTTCACCGCAGAGGAGTACAACGGCCTCGGGTTCAACATGTTGTCGGCACTCGGATTCTCAGAAGATGACATAAGGGAGGCAAACGACGTCATCTGCGGCCGCCAAACCATCGAGGGCGCACCCGGACTCCGAGATGAGCACCTACCAGTGTTCGACACGGCCAACAAGAACGGCAAGTACGGCGAGCGCTACATCCATCACATCGGTCACATCAAGATGATGGCTGCTGCACAGCCTTTCATATCCGGTGCGATCAGCAAGACCATCAACATGCCGAATGAAGCGACCATCGAGGACATCAAAGAGTCCTACCAGATGTCATGGGAGCTCGGACTCAAGGCAATGGCGCTCTACAGGGATGGCTCGAAGGCATCCCAACCGTTGTCGTCCACGTCCGATGAAGGTACATCCGACGAAGAGATCGATGGGATCACCGCAGCGATCGAGCGCGACGTGGACATTTTCTCAGGGATGTACCGACCTGGGATGTCTCCCACAACGGCATACGAAGCAATGCCAAGACCGCGGTTCCTGCTGCCATCGCGGCGTATCGGGTTCACCCAGGAAGCTCGCATCGGCGGTCACAAGGTGTTCCTTCGCACGGGCGAGTACGACGACGGCACACTCGGGGAGATCTTCCTGGATCTCGCAAAAGAAGGGGCGACACTTCGGGGCATTCTCGGTTGTTTCGCCATTGCTGTGAGCAAGGGCCTCCAATACGGCGTCCCGCTCGAGGAGTACGTCGACACGTTCACGTTCCAGACGTTCGAGCCTCGTGGCATGGTCGAGGGGCACCCGAACATCAAGATGGCGAACTCGATCGTCGACTATGTGTTCAGGGCTCTCGGTGTGGAATACCTCCACAGGGACGAGCTGGCCCAGGTGCCGCCGGATCGCACCGGTGATCTGCCCGAGCCGCCGAAGGGCGCCGCGGTCGATGCCGGGTTCCAGCTCGATCTGACGGAAGCAGCGATGGAGCAGGACATCGAGGCACAGGTAAGGGCGGCGAGATTCGCGGACAACGGATCAGCGCCTGCCGTACAGACATCCGTTGCACCGGTTGCGGCCCATGTTGCACCCCAAGGCGCACACTCCGCACAAGAGGTCCAGACGGCAGCGGTTCAGGCGCTGCTTGCAGACAAGATGGGTGATGCCCCTTTGTGTGACACCTGTGGCCACATAACGATCCGCAACGGCTCGTGCTTCCGCTGTCTCAATTGCGGCGATTCAAAGGGCTGCAGCTAAGACCGAACTCCCTCCGGTCTATAGCCGAAGAATGAATTCAGCCGGCGTTACGCTGGTCTCATGAGACGGTTGCTCTTTGGGGGCGTAGCCCTCGCTCTCGTTGTGGTGGCATGCACCAGGCCGGTTGATGAGGTCGCCGCGCCACCTGCAACGCTGACAACGACGTCGAGCACCGTCCCGGCGACTGCGACCACCGCGTCGTCCACGACGACGACAACTCGAGCACCCTCTGGTCCGGGGTACGGCGGCACCGTGATCATCGCCGATGATCAGT
>QMQC01000035.1 GCA_003648875.1 Actinomycetota bacterium | reverse complement strand
GAGGCGGGGGTGACCCGATTCAAGGATGGTGAGGGAAGGCACGGCGCTCTCTAGGTACATCTAGGGCGCCAGCCGTCGCCAAGTCATCCTCCCAAGGCGCGCTTCGCTGCGCTGAGGCGCGCGTGCCGACGGTGTGTCGCGAATCGTGCCGGTGTGTCGCGAAACTTTGAGGCAGAGCCCCCTTGCATCGCGGTCCTCATTCGAGTTCGCTCTGAATTGGGGAAGGGACCGGCGACAGACGCGGGAGTGAGATGGATCCGTTTGGCCACCCCGACCTCGAGCGTCTCGGTCGCGCGCTGCGTGACCGCCTCGATGAAACCCTTGACGCGGAGCAATCTGCTGCTCGTTCCGCAGCGCTTCGCAGACGGACGCTGCGCGATCGTCTCATCGAGTCTGAGGACCGCGGCGAAGATGTCGTGCTTGGCGGTTCCGATGGCCACGTATATCGGGGATGCGTGTCAGCCGTCGGCATCGACCATGTTGTGCTCACAGAATCCGGCCATGACCGTTTCGTCGCGTTGGCCCACGTCGTGTCGATGGAAGGTCTCTGATGGCGATCGGCGTCGGCGTGCGAGACATCACTCTCCCGAATGTCGACAGGCGGATGATCCTCGGAGGCATCCTCGCGGCGATCGCGGCATTTGGTGTGCTCCAGATGACGAAACCACCAGAGCGGCTGCCGGTTCTCGTGGCTGGATCCGACCTTGCGGCGGGTCGCCCCCTGGGCGAGATGGACATCGATGTCAGGTATGTCGAGTCGGACACAGGTCTTGTGGCAGGAGACTCAGTTGGTGACCTTGCGGATTGGTCGCTGCGGGTTCCCTTGGCTGAGGGCGAGCCGCTCGTGACCTCACTCATGCAGCCACCCGAGCTTGTCATATCGCCGAACGTCATTGCATTGTCCCTCCCTGCGGAGAACGCTGTCCTTGGGCGGCTCGTCGCCGGGGACCACGTCGATATCTATCTGACTTACACCGGTGGCTTCGAGGTTGAGTCTTCCACGGGACTGTTGGCATCGCGCGTATACGTTGTCGAGGTCGTCACGTCAGAGTCATCGGTGGACAGGGGCAGGGTCAATGTTCTCCTTGCGGTCGACGATCGTCTTGCGAACGAACTTGCATCCGCAATGCACTCCGGAGCCATCAACCTCATACGGGTCGCGCCGTGACGATCCGAGTGGCCACTGTGCTCTCGGCTCGCGAGTGGGAGCCCGGGCTTGTCCAACACGCAAGAGAGACTGCCTCCCTACGAGTGGTACTGAGGGCATATCGACCGTCCGATATCGAGAACAGGGCCTCTGAGATCGACGTCGTCGTTGCCGGAGGTGAGGTTGCCTGGGTCACTCCTCGCCAGATAGCGACCTGGCGGCGTCTCGGCTTCGGCGTCGTTGGAGTCCACCCCAAGGGTGACGGGCCTGCAGCTCAGTTGCTCGAGCGCGGAGGAGCGAACGAAGTTGTTCCTGACACCATCGATGTGGCTGCCTTGGTACAGGCAGTGCGTTTCGTGGCTCCACGATTCGAAGGTCCATCTCTCGAAGCGGCGGGCATCGTCACCGCGGGGGTCGGCCCGAGAGGTGCTCCGGGTTGCACCGAGATCGCGCTCGCGTACGCCGGTATTCGCTCCAGGAGCAGATCCGTTGTGCTGGTCGACGCCGACCTCGAGGCCCCCGCGTTGGCAGTCAGGTTGGGTCTACCCCCGCGGCCCGACATCACCGACGCCGCGGACTCGGTTCGCGGCGATGGCACGATCGATGCGGAGTGTCTCCATGAGGTTGGGTCGATATCGGTCATCACCGGATCGCACCGGCGCGGTGAGACACCGCTTCGCGACACGATGATTGCAGGAGTGATCGATGCAGCGACCGCTCGGTTCGATGAGGTTGTTCTGGACATCGGCACCATTGGAATCGACTCGACCCGGATCGAAGGGGCGGATGTTGTGCTCCTCGTCGTGGATGCATCAGCCGTCGGCGTGGTCAGGGCGGCCCAGCTCACCTCACAGTGGATGGGTCCACAGCCGAGTCTCATCATCAATCGTGTCTCGATGCGAGATCGCGCCCAGGTCATTGAGGCTACGAGGCGATGGACAGGCCTTGACCCGGCCGCGGTTGTACCGGAGCTGAAGCAAGTTCGGCGCGCGACGGTCGCGGCAAGAATGCCGGATCGGCGTTTCGCAAAGGCAATCGCGTCAGTGGGCGCAGCGCTATGACCGTGGCAACGCATCGCTCCCGGTACGGGTACCTCGCCGAACTGCTCGACGATCCGCTGATCGAGGAGATCATCGTGATCGGCGGTGAACGGACATTCATCGTTCGCAACGGCGTCAAGGAGCTGATAAACGTCGTGGTCGAGCCTGCATCCGTGCGCCGAATCGCGGACCAGCTACTCGCTGGAACCGGGCGCAGGGTCGATCAGGCAAACCCGATCGTTTCAGCGCAGCTTCCCAATGGCAGTCGGGTGCACATCACTGGACCACCGGTGACGCATCCGGATCGCATGAACATCCAGGTACGTAAGTTCGTTGTGACTGCATCCGATCTCGCCGACATGGTCGACAGAGGTGCGATGACGAAGGATGCTGCGGCGTGTCTTCGGCAGAGCGTGGAGCGCGATGCAACGATTCTCGTGGCGGGAGCACCCGGAGCGGGTAAGACAACTCTGGTGAATTGCCTGCTACGTGAGGTTCCGCCGGATCGCAGAGTTGTCACATGCGAGGAGGTATTCGAAATCGATGTCGATCTCCCCGACATGACCCAGATGCAGACAAGGGATGCGGGCCTTGATGGTGGAGCGGCGATCACCCTCCGTGATCTGGTGAGGGAAGCCCTGAGGCAGCGCCCGGACCGGATCGTTGTCGGCGAAGTGCGTGGGCCGGAGGCGTTGGACATGCTGATGGCGCTTAATGCGGGTTGCTCCGGCATTGCAACGATTCATGCGAATTCCGGGCGTGATGCCCTCGAGAAGCTTGTCTCGTACGGTGTGCTTGCCGGTGACAACATATCAATCCCATTCTTGAGACGGACCGTTGCTTCTGTCATCGACGTGGTCGTGTTCCTGAAGCGGGATGCGACTGGCAGACACGTGCAGGAGATTCTGCGTGTCCCGGAACAGCTCGATCCGAATGTGTTCACGGTCGAGCCACTCTTCGAATGGTCCCGTTCATCATTGGTCGCGGTTGGAGGCGGTATTCGGTGAGGGGGTTGACAGCGCTAGCCGCAGCCGGAGCCGTGTGGGTGCTCGTCGTAGGCGATCTGCCGTTCGAGAAGTTCCGTTTGCCAACGATTCGACTGCGCGTGATCGTCGCTGCGGTAGGGGCCTGGCTCCTTGGTGCGATCGTTGCCTTCGGCCTTCTGGGGACTGCGATGCCCGCGATCGCAATTGGCATCCTATGTAGTGCAGTTCCGGCGCGGATCGAACTGTCGAGGGGAGAACGAAAGCTTCACGAGAGAACGGACCGCTGGCCGGATCTCATCACACACATGCGGTCGTCCGTTGGAGCGGGTGCCACTCTTCCTGACGCGTTTATCGATGCGGCAGACCGCGTAGGCGGTGACTATGCCCGGTTTCGGGATGTTGTTCGGCACGAGATCACATACGGCGCCGGATTCGAGGTTGCCCTTGCGCAATTGCGATCGGAGCTCGAGGATCCGATCGCTGACCGCGTCCTGGCCACCCTTGCGATTGCCCAGCGCACGGGTGGCCATCGAGTCGGTGACGTGCTCGCGGCCATTGGTGGATCCGTTGCAGATGAGATCAGGCTCCGAAAGGCACATGACGCTGCGCTTACCGAGCAGCGCTGGACGGCAACTGTCGCTCTCGTGGCGCCTTGGGCTCTTCTCTCCCTTTCGATCGCGACCAATCCCCAGGCAGCCAGTGCCTTCGACACGACCGAAGGCATGGTTGTTGTCGGTGCGGGGCTTGGTGCCACAGGCCTCGGCTGGATCCTCGCAAAGCGAGCAAGCAGGCTGAGTGCCGCACCGAGGCTCTTCACATGACCTGGATTCTTGCGTCCACTGCCGCGATCGGCATCTTTCTGCTGGTCACTCCTTCAAGGCCGATGACGATGGCTGCATCACTGGAGGCTTACCTGAGCGAGGCTCGAGCCGGCCAGGAAGCGCAGCGTCGGTCGTTGTCGATTCCCGCTGGAGGATCGATGGCAGCCGTCGGCGGTGCATTCGTCGGATTGCTCGCAGCGCAGGGAGACCTCTTTGTTGCAGGGCGATCGCGCTCCTCGCTCGCTCTGGCCATACTTGGAGCGGGGGCCGGTTGCGTGCTGTGGTCCATGCGGCGGACGAATCTCAGAGAACGCCGTGCCCAACGTTTGCGATTCGAACTTCCCGTCATCGCTGATGCCCTGTCTCTGCATGTTGTGGCAGGTGAATCCCTGTCAGCATCGATCCACTCGGTGGTAGCAGAGACGAACGGTGTCGTTGCCGAGGAGCTGCGCGCCGTTGTCGATGCTATGGAATCAGGCGATGGACTGCCCGATGCCTTGGCCGAGGCTTCAAGGCTCACAGCGCATCGCGATGCAACACGCCTCTATGAGACATTGAGCCACGCCCACACCACCGGAGGTCGGCTGGCGTCATCTCTCGGGGACCTTGCGGTGGACTACCGGTCCGCGTTGGAACGCGACATGACATCCGAGAGCGGCAAGCGGGCGATCGCCACATACGGACCCGTCCTCGCCCTCATGGTGCCAACTGCACTGATCTTTCTCATCTATCCAACACTCCTGGGCCTCCGGTCTCTTGCCGGTGCACCGTGATCCATCGATCCCAAGGAGGGATGTCATATGTTCAAGAACGAAAGAGGAGCAACCACAGTCGAATGGCTTGGTCTTGCGACGATCGCGATCCTGGTGATCGCCTTGCTGCTACCACAGGTACGCGGCACCGCGGGAGACATATGGCAGAACGTTGCGCTTCAGTTCAGCGGCTTCTTTGGCTAGGCGCCTCCTGAGCGAAGACATCGGACACCGGGATGGCCGACGAGCACCGTTCGACGCACCCCCAGACGACGGTTCGTACACCATCGAGGGGATCGTCGCGATCGGTGTCTTCTACGTCCTGCTGGCGCTGATAGTTCAGATCGGGTTTCTCGTTCTTGCCCGTAGCGCAGCCGCAACATCGGTCGAGGCGTCGCTACGAAGTGCGGTTGTTGCCGATCTCGACATCGAAACTGTGGCATCTCGAATTGAACGGGATGTGACGTCGGTTGTACCCGGTGCACAAGAGATCGAAGTAGAAGTCACCCACGGCGCGGAAGCCTTGCGAGCAGTCGTCAGGTTCCGGTGGGTGCCGCCGGGCCCGGACCTCGTTCCCGTCACCGTCTCGATCGAACGATCGGTTGCAAGGATTGTTCCACCGTGAGCCGACAACGTGGAACCGCGCTGCTCGAGATCATCGTCGTGGGCTTTGCGGTCATGCTGATGGTGCTGCCTGTTGTATCGACGGTCGCGAGGCTGACCGAAGCCAACGCGACCGTCCACGCCACAGCACGCGATGCTGCGGTATGGATTGCTCGGCATGGTGGGGATCCACCCGAAGTTGAGGGCGTTGGCGTCTCGGTGTTCGGCAGCGAGCACTCCATCGAGGTTGTTGCGACACAGGAAGTCGTTCTGGTCGGCCTTGGGGGCGCGACAATCTCCCGAACGGTTCGCTCGGTGGTCGAGGTGCCGGTTAGCCGATATCGGAGCAGCCCATGACCGTGGACCGGACCTTGCAGGAGAACGGATCCATGCTTCCGATGACCGGGGGCCTGATCTTCGTTGCGTTTGCGATCACTGCCCTTGTCGTCGAGATCGCTTTGCTCGGAGCGGCGTATCGCGATATCGCCACCGTGGCCGATCTTGCGGCCGAGTCCGCCGCAACCGTCGTGGCGGTTCCGGGGGCGTATGGCGACGATATCTCCCTTGATGTCGGGGCTGCAGAGAGCGAGGCGCGACGGGTCGGGCGCATGTGGGGGAGTGGCAATGAAGTCATGACGGTCGATGTCAACGCATCGCGGATCTGTGTGACGGTGACCGATGGCTATCGCCCGCGAACTCTTGTGTTCATCGGTGTCAGCGAGCTCTCGATTCGGGCAACCGGCTGTGCCGCCCCGAGAGTGGGATAGGAATAGGCTCGCTTCGCCTTCGGCTTCGCTTACCGGTCGGTCGCTGCGCTCCCTGTCCGCGGTCCGGTCGCTTCGCTGCGCTCGCTTTCGGATGGCGGAATGCGGTTGCGGATGGCGGATGGCGGATGGCGGAATGCCGATGGCGGTCTTCGGCCGCCGTTAACCTCCCCTTGTGACTGAAGACTCTCTCATGTCGCTGATCGAGGGAAGCGATCTCGCGGGCTTGGTTCGCGCTATCGATGGTATCTGCTCGCGCGGTGAGTGGGATGAACTCATCGACCTGCGCGATCGGTGCAACGAAGCGGTCACACGCGGCAAGCAGGTATGGGCGGTTTCGCAATTCGCCGAATACAGGCTGGCGTTGGAGGCTCCGGCGGTTCTTGCTGCCACCGTGCTGACGGACGGTCGGGGACGCTTCTCCCTTGGCCCCCTCTGGGAAGTAGCCGCGTCCGCTCACAAATGGAGTGACCTTGATCCGCATCTCGACATTCCGACGATTCGAGCACTCACGGCACACGAGAGGTCGATACAGGGAGATGCGGTGCCCGAGGATGTGATTGATCGAGCGATCCTTGAGATCCCCGTTGCACAGCAGTCATGGGAACCAACCTATCCGCTCGCAAAGTACGCGTCGGACAGGGCGACCTTCCCCGATGACATCTTCGACATCGAGATGACCTGGACGGACCTTCCAGATCCGGTGGAACGCGACGACGAAGACGAAGTGACAGGTGCCCTCATGGATCTCGTGAAGCCGTGGTGGGACGATTCTCTTGGGAAGGCCGAGGTGGTCACGGTCGCGGGCACGATCGAGGAAGCAATTCGATCCCTCGGACCGCACAGGGTTCGGATGGCCGACGTGACCCTCGGCACGGCAATGGAGGCGATGACATGGGCCGGTGCCAGTGGTGGCGGGCACGGGAGGCGTCGCGGCACGCCAGCTGGCCGTGTCGGCGCCTGGTGGGTGCTGCTCGAGCTCCTTGGATACGACGAAGTACCGCACGACACGTCAACTCTTGACGAGGAGGCGTCCGATCTACGGTGGGTCCTCTGGGATCCAGGGGATCGTGTCGGTGGATGGAACCTTCACATCGGAGTTGAGGATCCAGCCGACGGCATTGCGTGGGTGCTGAGCGCCGTGGACTCTGTTTAGGACGCATCGGGCAACGAGTTCTACGTCCAATAGGGGTGGCTCCTAACCATTTGGAGCGAAAGGCAGCACCTCGACAGCGAGCTGTTGAGCGATCTCCAATTGCCTCGCGTGGGGAAGGTCACAGAAGAAACTCCGGGCCACCCACTCGATCGGGACGCCAGCCCTACGGCGGATGGAACCAAGGGTGTCGACGATCTCGGCAGATGATCCGCCGATGATCCGCTCCGTGATGGCACGCTCAGACGTTGACTCGAGTATCGGCGCACCAACCAGGCCAGGGCGAGATGCCGATGCCTCCATGTCGGAGTATTTCCACATCTGGCTCCAGGCACTCTGAGCGATCTCATCCTTTGGACCGGGGTACATGACGCCGTAGTAGATCCACCGAAACGTCGAAGGGTCTCTGTCTGCTTTCTCCATCTCGTCGCAACCCACGCGAACCTGATGGACGAATTCATCTTGCGATGCGTTCGAGAAGAAACCGTCTGCGTATTTCGCTGCCCTTCGCACAGCCGCATCCACTCCACCGCCGACGATGACCGGTATGGGATCGATCGGTGCGGGTCGAATGGCCATTTCGGGATATGAATAGATGTCGCCACTCCATGTGAATGGCTCACCGGTCCATGCCTTGGGCAGGAACTGGAGGATCTCGGACATCGCTCTGCCGCGTGATGCCATGTCTGAACCGAGTACTTGATACTCGATCTTGGACCAACCAAGGCCGAGGCCGAGAACCAGACGCCCATTCGAGATGACCTGCACGGTTGCCGCGTCCTCTGCGAGTCGCACAGGGTGATGCAGCGGGGCAAGAACGACGCCCGTTCCGATGTTGATGCTCTTGGTTGCTGCTGCGATCGCGGCTGAAGTCACCAACAACGAAGGCATGTATCCGTCATCGACGAAGTGGTGCTCTGTCGTCCACACCGTTTCGTACCCCATTCCCTCGAGAGCGACCGAGAGATCGATTGTTTCGGCGTAGACGTCCTCCCAGCTGCGGGGGTCACCTGAAACGCGTTGGGCGGAGAGAAGACCGAACCCGAGGGACATGTTCACCTTTCATGTGTTGGATGTGTTCAGCTCGAGGCTACCTTCATGACACGGCTGAGAAAACTGCGATGGCCCCCGACGAAAGCGAAGACCAGCGTCGTAGGGCACACTGCGTCGTATTCGGGTACCGTTTCACCCGCGCCCTTCCGGGAGACCAACCAACCATGTATCTGGAACACATCGACAATCCAGCGGATATCCGTGATCTCGACTACGACGAGCTCGAAGTGCTCGCGAGCGAGATCCGCGTGTTCATGGTCGATGCGGTCGAGCAGCAC
Source organism: Actinomycetota bacterium (assembly GCA_003648875.1). Classification (GTDB taxonomy): domain Bacteria; phylum Actinomycetota; class Acidimicrobiia; order Spongiisociales; family UBA5794; genus B3-G11. Next base: position 1,778 of record QMQC01000035.1, on the reverse strand, counting down.
GGCGGACATCTCGGTTCGAACCTTGGAGTGGTCGAACTCACCTTGGCGTTGCACCGCGTATTCGAGTCGCCGCGTGACCTCATCCTGTGGGACACAGGCCATCAGGCATATGTGCACAAGATCGTCACGGGGCGGAGAGAGGGATTCGCGCAACTCCGCAGGGAGGGTGGTCTGAGCGGCTATCCGAGCCGAGCGGAATCCGACCACGATGTGATCGAAAACAGCCACGCAAGCACTGTACTGAGTTACGCCTATGGCATTGCGACAGCGCGAGAGCTTCTCGATGTTGGGAATGGCCATGGTCACGTTGTTGCGGTGATTGGGGACGGTGCGATGACCGGCGGGATGGCGTTCGAAGGCTTGAACAATCTGGGGCACAGTGGTCGGAATGTCACAATCGTTCTCAATGACAACGGCCGGAGCTACGCCCCCACTGTTTCGAAGCTCTCTGAGAGCCTCATGAGTATTCGAGCCAACCCGATCTACATGAGGAGACAGCGCAAGCTCGAACAGATGGCAGGGAGCGCGCCTCTTGTCGGGGATGTGCTTGGTCGCGGCATCAGCGCGACGAAGGCCGCGATCCGCGATATGTGGGAGCCGCCAGCGTTCTTCGAAGACCTCGGACTTCGGTACATCGGCCCGTATGACGGGCACGATGTTGAGAGCATCGAACGTGCTCTTCGAAACGCCAAGGAATTCGAGGCACCGGTTGTCGTGCACTTCATGACCGAGAAGGGCAGGGGCCACGCACCCGCCGAGAACGACACGATAAAGCTCATGCACGACACCGGATCGATCAAGCCCGGAAGCTATACCGCTGCGTTCGCAGAGACTCTCGTCAAGCTCGGTGAGATTCATCCGAGAATCGTTGCGATCACAGCGGCAATGCCTGACTCCACAGGTTTGCTGGCATTCTCGGAGCGGTTCCCTGATCGCTGTCTCGATGTCGGCATCGCCGAACAACACGCGGTTGCCGCCGCTGCGGGTATGGCGATGGAGGGCCTCACGCCGGTTGTTGCCCTGTACTCGACGTTTCTGACGAGAGCGATCGATCAGGTCAATCTCGATGTCGGGCTCCACGGTGAACATGTGGTCTTCTGTCTTGACAGGGCAGGGGTCACCGGAGACGACGGACCTTCACATCACGGTGTTCTCGACATGGTTCTGTGCATGAAGGTGCCAGGCATGACAGTCATGGTGCCCTCGTCCTATCAGGAGCTCGAGGTCATGCTTGGAGACGCCATCGAATTGTGCGACGGCCCGGTGTCGATTCGTTGGCCGAAGACCCAAGCTGTCATTGTGCAGGAGAACATGGTCGGTTCCGGTCTCACCGGAAGAAAGGTCAGGACGGGGGACGGAGGCGTTTGTCTCATCGGTGCAGGGAAGATGCTTCAGGCCTGTCTCGACGCGGCTGAGGTCCTTGCTGAAGAGGGAATCGATGTGACCGTATGGGACCCACGCATCGTCAAGCCGTTGGACGGTGAGATGCTCAGAGATGCTGCATCACATGATGTTGTCGTCAGCGTCGAGGATGGATTCAGAGAGGGGGGCGTCGGAACCGCGATTCAGCTTGCGCTCGAAGACATGAACTCAGACGCTCAGGTGGAGGTACTTGGCGTGCCGGTCGAGTACTTCCAGCATGCAAATCCTGACGTGATTCTCGAACGCCTCGGGTTGGACACCGTCGGAGTCGCATCGGCGGTGAGGCGAGGTCTCTCCAAGAGGTAGGAGGCTGCTGATTAATGCCGTTGGTGAGATCGGCGATCAGGCGCGCCACT
>QMQC01000034.1 GCA_003648875.1 Actinomycetota bacterium | reverse complement strand
CAGGGCGCTCGAGCGTGGCAAGATCAACGAAGCCCGTCGCGATGGTGCAATGGGGAACCTCGCCTTCACGACGGATCTCGAGTCTCTTGCGGATCGTGACCTTGTGATCGAGGCAGTGGTCGAGAATCTCGAAGTGAAACGCGATCTGTTCTCAAGGATCGACGCGATCGTTGACTCGCAGGACGCGATCCTTGCCTCCAACACGTCATCGATTCCGATCACGCAGATCGCAACGGCGACGAGTCGACCGGAGTCCGTCGTCGGGATGCACTTCTTCAATCCCGCAACGGTGATGCCGCTTGTCGAGATCATCTCCACGGTCGTCTCGGATGAGTCGGCTGTCGATCGGGCGGCGGAGTTTGCCTCAGATACACTCGGGAAGACTGTCGTGCACGCAAAGGACAGAGCTGGCTTCATCGTGAACAAGCTGCTCTGTCCCTACATCTTCGAAGCGATTCGGATGTATGAAGAGGGGTTTGCGACAAGGGAGGACATCGACACCGCCATGGTGAACGGGGTTGGCTACCCCATGGGGCCGCTCACGCTGTCAGATCTCATTGGAAATGACACGTTGCTCGCCGTGGCGGATGCCTTCATGGAGGAGTATCAGGATCCGCGCTACGCGGCACCTCCGTTGCTCAAGCGCATGGTCGAAGCGGGCCTCCTTGGCCGGAAGTCCGGAAAGGGCTTCTACGACTACGCCTGACGATTCTGGCGTACACAGCCGCAACATATTGCTGTGATCTACGCAAGAATCCTTGGAATCAGGCGTTGACGCGTTTTGCACCGTTCGACTCGAGGAGTCGCGTGAGTTGGTCCTTCTTGACGAGGCCAGATGCGCGCCAACGCTGGGTGACAGCTCTGTGGTTCGACAGCTTTCCGCCCCGTCTGTTGTTGCCCTTCTTCGCCTTCTTTGGTCTTGCGGGCGCAAGGAGCACCATTGTTGGCGTTGATCGGATCTTGTAGCGGTTCACTGCGTCTGGCATGTTCGCTATGTCTGCCTTGACGACGTGAGCCGAAGAGCCGTATTCGCGGGCAAGCTCGTTGAAGATGCCATCCATCACCTGGCACGGTGCACAACCCACCTGGTAGAAGTCCACAAGCACGGGCTTGCCGGTCGTGGTCAACTCGTCGATCTCCCCGATGGTGGCAATCTTGCGAGCCTTGGGTTTCTTCTTGAACATTGGGATCCTGTGTTGGGTTCAGATGTGCAACAAGGGTAGGACGCCATCTATGCCGGGGAATCGGAAGTCCGAAGTCAGGACGCTGCGCTCTCCGAAGTCAGAAGTCAGAAGTCCGATGGCGGATGGCGGATGTCTGGTGTCTGCCTTCTGTGAAGTGTCTACTGTTTGTTGTCAGCCACGACGGAGAACGAATGGCCAAGATCAGCGGTGGTCAGGTGATCGCACGGGCGCTCAAGGCCCAGGGCGTGGACACAGTGTTCACACTCACGGGAGGGCACATCCTGGCGATCATGGATGGCTGTGTCGCTGAGGGCATCAATGTCGTCGATGTGCGACATGAGCAGGCCGCGGCCCACGCAGCGGATGCCTATGCACGACTCACGGGCAGGCTCGGAGTTGCTCTTGTGACCGCAGGGCCCGGTGTAACCGATGCTGTGACAGGTGTGGCGAACGCCTTCTTCGCGAACAGTCCGGTGCTCCTCATCGGCGGTCGCCACCCAACGACGGAGGATCTCAAGGGCGGACTTCAGGAGATGGACCATCCGAAGCTATTCCATTCGATCACCCGCTGGTCCGGCACCGCGTGGAACGCAGGTCGCTATCCGGAGTACATCGCGATGGCGACAAGGCATGCATTCACCAACCGGGGCGGACCTGTGTTCCTCGACACCCCCTGGGACATCTCTGGAACAATGGTCGAAGAGAATGCAATCGTTTGGCCGGAGGACGCGCGGGCGAACCGCCCCGCAGGTGTATCCGAAGAGACACTCGGCGAGATTGTCGACCTCCTCAGGGATGCCACGAAGCCCGTCATCTTCGGAGGCACAGGTCTTCGCTGGACCCAGCAGCCCGGCTTCATCGAGTCGCTCGATGAGTTCGTCATCGGCTACAGGGCGCCGACCTACCTCAACAGTCTGGCCAGAGGCTCCCTGCCGTTCGGTCACCCCTATCTCGGCAACCGAGCCAGGGGTGATGCTTTGCGGGGGGCGGACATCATCCTGGCACTTGGTGTCGATTGGGATTTCCGAACCGGCTTCGGAAAGAAGATCAATCCGGGAGCAACGGTGATCCAGATCGATGCAGACCCATCAAAGATAGGTTGGAACCGCGATGCGAATATCGGTGTCGTCGCCGACCCGGGAACGGTCGTGGCCCAACTCTGCAGGCGTCTTGGCGATATCGGACGGATGGAAGATCCGGAGTGGACCGTCGAGATCAGAGCCGCGGAGAGGGCGAAACAAGAAGCCGCTGATGAAGTGTCCGTTTCTGAAGCAGATCCGATTCACCCTGAACGTTTCGCCAGGGAGGTCGGCGACTTCTTCGGTGATGACACGATCGTCGCTGCAGACGGAGGCGACATCGTCTCGACGACCGCAAAATGGCTGCAGACGTCGAGGCCCGGCGCCCTCCTCGACCCTGGACCGTTCGGTTGCCTTGGTGTTGGTGCACCCTTTGCCTTGGCCGCAAAGTCTGTGGAACCCGACACCCGCGTGGGCATCGTCTATGGCGATGGGTCCTTCGGATTCAACGGCATGGAATACGACACTCTCATCCGCCACAACCTCCCCGTCGTCGGGGTGATCGGCAACGATGGTGCGTGGAACAACATCAAGGCAATCCACCGCATGGCGCACCCTGACAGCGTGTTCCTTTCCGAGATCGGGTTCAGGCCGTACGAGAAGATCGTCGAGGGCCTCGGCGGCTACGGCGAACTTGTCGAGAAGCCATCTGAGATTCGGCCTGCCCTCGAGCGTGCCCAGGACGCAGGCGTTCCAGCGTTGGTGAACATCAAGATCGCAGAGCAGCTCAGAATCTCCTCTGCGTACGGCCAATAGTGCCTGTGCTCCTACAAGCAGCCGAGGTCGTCAACGAGACGACGAACTCCATCGCCTGGGGAACGTTGATCTTTGGGCTGCTCGGCGGCCTTGCGCTCTTCCTCATCGGAATGGAGCGGATGACCGAAGCGCTTCGGCTCATCGTGGGCGATCGAGCCCGCAGGACACTCGAACGGCTCACTTCGAACCGGTTCATTGGACTGCTCACCGGTGGGGGAATCACCGCAGTTGTGCAGTCCTCATCGGTGACCACGGTTCTGGTCGTCGGGTTCATCTCAGCAGGTCTCATGACGTTCGTTCAGTCGATTCCCGTGATCCTAGGTTCGAATATCGGTACAACCATCACAGCGCAGATCATTGCCTTCAACGTCACGACCTGGGCGCTTGCGCTCGTCGCCGCCGGGTTTGCGATCTCATCACTTGCGAAACGCGAGAGTCGACGCACCCAGGGAAGAGGTATCACGGGTCTTGGACTCGTGTTCTTCGGAATGGTCGTAATGGGTGACGCGATGAGTCCGTTGAGGACGTATGAACCGTTCATCGACGCGATGAAGACCCTCGATAATCCCTTCGTCGCCATCCTTGCCGGAGCGGCGTTCACCGCATTCGTGCAGTCTTCTTCTGCGACGACTGGTGTGGTGATCGTGCTCGCGGCCCAAGGTTTGATCTCTCTCGAAGCGGGTATCGGGTTGGTTCTCGGGGCAAACATCGGAACATCGGTCACGGCGATTCTTGCAGCGATCGGCAAGCCTCGAGATGCCCAACGTGCTGCCGTCGCCCATCTCCTGTTCAACGTCATCGGTGTCATCATCTGGCTGCCGTTGATAGGCGTTCTGGCATCATGGGTTTCGTCCGTCGGAGGAGGCACGCCGCGAGAGATCGCCAATGCACATACGCTCTTCAACATCGTGAACGCGCTCATCTTCCTGCCGTTCGTGAGCCAGTTCGCCTCCTTTGTCATCCGTATCACGCCCGACAAGCCACAGGCTCGTGTGATTGCACCCAAGTACATCGATTTCGGATTGCTTCAGACACCAGGTATTGCGCTTGCAAAGGCCCGAATGGAGATGCTCCGGATGGCCTCACGTGTCCAAGGGATGCTCGTCGATGTGCTTCCAGCCATTCTCGACGGCGATATCGACACGATGGCAGACGTGGAGGAGAGAGATGACGAGGTTGACTCCCTCCATGGACTCCTTCTTGAGTATCTTGGACGAATCTCGCAGCAGAAGCTGAGTGAGAACTCGAGCGCCGAACTCGTTGACCTCCTGGAAGCAACGAACGCTCTCGAAGCGATTGGCGATCTGGTTGAGCGGAATCTCGTCGCGCTCGGTTATCAGAAGATCGAGGAGTCGATCGATGTGAGTCTGAGGACTCGTGTCTTGATCGAGGACTATCACAGATCCGTCGTCGAAGCATTCGAATTGGCGCTTGTTGCTGTTACTCAGAAGGACGAGGGGGCTGCGCGAACGGTCACGGGCATGAAGGGAGAGATACGCCAGCTCGAGCGTGATCTGACGACCCACCAGACTGAGCGCCTTGTAGCCGATGAGCCGAACCGCGTCGCGACATACCGGCTCGAGACAGATGTCATCACCAATCTCAAGCGGGTGTACTACTTCTCTCGACGCATCGCCCGCGCGGCCGTGCCCGAACAGGAACAAGCTGGGATGTGACCTCCGCCTAAGCTCTTCGGATGCTCGATGCGATCTTCTGGGGCCTGATCCAAGGCTTGACCGAGTTCCTGCCCGTCTCATCGAGCGGGCATCTCGTACTGATCCCTGCGCTGTTCGATCGTCCTGGGCCCGACCTCGCCACGAACGCCATGCTTCACCTCGGAACCCTTGGTGCTGTGCTCCTGTACTACCGCTCGGACATTGCCCACATGGCCAGATTCGACCGGCCGGCTCGCAGGCTCATCACCCTGATCCTGATCGGAACGGTTCCAGCGGTCACGCTCGGGCTCCTGTTCGAGGAGAGCGTGGAGGAACTGATCTCAGAACCCCGGAGGGTGGCTGTCATGTTGATCGTGACCGGAGTCGTGTTGCTCGCAACGACCCAGTTGCGTCTCGGCGACAAGCGGACCGGGGATATCGGACCGTCGGACGGTTTCCTGATCGGGCTAGCCCAAGCGCTCGCTCTCATCCCGGGAATCTCGCGTTCGGGAATGACGATTTCGCTTGGTCTGGCCCGCGGCATGGAACGAAGAGAGGCAGCGCGATTCGCCTTTCTCCTTGGAATCCCCGTGATAGCTGGTGCCGGGTTGTTGCAGACCGTTGATGTCCTGAGGGCGGGAGAATCGATCCCTTCAACGGTTTGGGTCGGGGTCATCGTCGCGGGACTGTCCGGCTATGCGGCCATTGCAGTCCTACTCAGGCTGCTCGCCCGCGTCGGGCTTGGCCCCTTCGGCCTCTACTGCGTCACGTTTGGCTCGATCGCCATCTACGTTCTGTGACGAGGATCAGGGTTCGATGAGCACGATGAGGTCTCCGTTGGCTGTGGCCAACGCAACGGAGTTGGCAGCTTCTCCTCCCACAGCCACAAGCCCTTGGGAGATCATGCCGAAGGCGTCCTCTGTTGCAGGCTGAACAATGGTCCCCGATGTCCAGGTCCCGTCGATGAACACAAGGCGTACTGACGTGCCCGGACCGGCACCAGGGGGAAGGGGCACCGAGACTGCCCACGAATCCGCAGGTATCGGCGCGGATACAGATACGAGTGAAGGGACGATGGGATCGCCGGAGCGGATCGCCGTAGCTGCAGTGACTCCGACGAGGTTCGGCATCACCATTGAGCCAGAAGTCACCGGCCGCCACTCGATGTCCTCCGAGGCAAGAAACTGTCCGCGAGCCATGTCCACAGCAGCGAAAGGGAACAGTTCCGTGGCGCGCTCCGTGACGTCCCAGACGAGGCCGGCAACGACCAGGGACGTGGCTGCGATCCATCGCAGATAGGGAGGTCGACCAAGCCAGAGCACACAAACACCGTATCGACTCTGCGCACCCGATAGAACCCCCTCGAGCGGGATTTCGCATCTGAATCGGGAACGCCCCCTTTGTGCTCTGTGCACCGCAAGGAGGGGAAAAGGTGGGGGTTCCCGCGGCGCTCACAAGGAGGGCGTTCCCTCTCAAGTCTTGCAGCCCCAACCGCGTGATGGAAGGGAATCTTGGACCGTGGGTTCCGTCCGCTTCCTACACTTGTCCCGTGCCGTCACTCATCGCGATTCCGCTTGCTCTTGTCGCCTCGTACTTGCTCGGGAGTGTGAGCTTTGGGATACTCGTCGCAACGTCTCGGGGCGTCGACATTCGGTCTGAGGGTTCGGGGAATCCTGGCGCTTCGAACATCATGCGCGTGCTTGGGAAGCGAGCGGCCGTTGTGGTCCTGATCGGAGATGGCCTCAAAGGTGCCGTGGCCGCAGGGATCGGTGTTGTCGTTGCGAGCCCGGAATTTGGCTATGTCACGCTTCTGGCAGCACTTGTCGGACACACGTTCCCGATCTGGCACGGCTTCAAGGGAGGCAAGAGTGTGGCCACGGGCCTTGGGGGAATCATCTATCTCGCCCCTTTGGTCGGTCTCTTGCTCGGAATGCTCTGGATCGCGATGGTTCTTGTCTGGAAGACCGCTTCGATCGCTTCGATCACCGTGATGGTGCTTCTCGTTCCAGCTCTATGGATTGGCGATCGGGCGGACGCCGAGCTTCTATGGGCGGCGGTGATCACGCTATTCGTGTTTGTGAGACATGCGGACAATATCAAGCGACTATTCGCGTCGAACGAACGAAAGGTGACAGGATGAAGGCGCTCGACGAGGCCCGAGCCGAGGTGCTTTCGGTCATGCCGAAGCTTCCTGTGGCGAAGGTCCGGCTCACCGAGAGTCTTGGCAGAGTCACAGCCGAAGACGCCGTTGTTCGCGAGGCGCTCCCGCCGTTCGACAACTCTGCAATGGACGGGTACGCCGTCATGGCGTCAGATGTCGAGGCGACCCCCGTCGAGCTTTCCGTCAACGAGGACGTTGCTGCGGGTTCGGTACCGACGAAGCGTGTTGAGCAGGGCACAGCCACGCGGATCATGACGGGCGCACCGATGCCGCTGGGCGCCGACACCGTTGTCAAGGTCGAAGACACCGAATCGACCGACCCCGAGCGTGTGACGATCCGGAAGACTTCCGTTTCTGGACAGAATGTGCGGCCAGTCGGTTGTGACATGGCCCGTGGTGACATCATCGTCGAGAAGGGGGTCAGACTCACATCCCGTCATCTTGCAAGCCTTGCCAGCGCAGGCGTCGATCCGGTGGTATCTGCAATGCCGAGAGTTGCGATCATGTCCACCGGCGACGAGATCGTCGATCCGTCCACAGAGTCACTCGCTTGGGGCACGATCCGTGATTCGAATCGGGTGCTGCTGCGTTCCCTGCTTGCAGACCTCGGCGTTCCTGTCGTGGATCTGGGCATCATCGGGGATGACCCAGAGGCTCTCAGGACCGCATATGCCGAGGCAGCTTCAAGCGCGGATGTTGTGATCTCCACCGGCGGTGTGTCGATGGGGGACTACGACTACGTCAAGCAGATCCTCGGGGAGCTTGGCAGTGTGGACTTCTGGAAGGTTGCGATGCAGCCGGGCAAGCCGTTCGCATTCGGGTCGATTCACGGAGTGCCGCTCTTCGGTCTGCCGGGCAATCCTGTCTCGACCTTCGTCTCCTTTGAGCAGTTCGTGCGACCAGCGCTGCTTCACATGATGGGTGCACTCAAGCTGCTTCGGACGCGGGTCAATGGCACGATCGGCGAGGACGTCGACACAAACGAGGCCAAGACGGTGTTCCTCCGAGTGCTGCTGGCTCACGACACCGATGGGTCGTTTGTTGCCGTGCAATCCGGGGGACAGGGGTCGGCCATGCACTCCTCGTTGGCGAAGGCCGATGCCTTTGCGGTCGTCCCCGCGGGAACCGGTTCGCTCTCAGCGGGCGACGATGTCACACTTGAGATGTTCCGATGGCCGGAGGGGCGCAGTATCGATGAGTGAGTTCAATCATCTTGATGACCGTGGCGACGTACACATGGTCGATGTGGGCGGAAAGGCGACAACGGTGCGCGTAGCGGTTGCCGAGGCCTTCGTCTCCATGGCGCCCGAGACGTCCCGAAGGCTGTTCGCAGACGAACTCAAGAAGGGAGACGCCCTCGCGACCGTCCGGATCGCGGCGATCCAGGCAACAAAGCGAACTCCAGATCTCATCCCGCTGTGTCACCCGATTTCGATCGACCGAGTGACCGTAGGGATAGAGCCCGCGGAATCCGGTGCCAGAATCGAAGTGCTCGTCGGGGTCGAGGCCAGAACGGGAGTTGAGATGGAAGCGATGACAGGGGCAGCTGTTGGTGCACTTGCGTTGTACGACATGATCAAGGGTATCGACCGATCTGCGTCGGTGGACACGGTGCGTCTGCTATCGAAGTCCGGGGGAAAGTCAGGGGACTGGCAGCGTGGCTGACATGACTGCGGCAGTCGTCACGGTCTCTGACTCCGTGAACGCAGGAACTGCAACAGACACCTCCGGTGCGGTAGCAGCCGCTGCACTCGAGGATCTTGGATTTGTGGTCGCCGAGTCCGTGGTCGTTGCAGATGGCGTCGATTCTGTCGCTGGCGTTCTCACGCGCCTTGCCGACCAGGTGTCGCTCATTGTCACCACCGGCGGCACCGGACTCAGTCCCCGCGACCTGACACCGGAAGGTACGAGATCGGTGATCGACAGAGAAGTTCAGGGGATCTCCGAAGCGATGCGGGCGGACACGTTCGGCAGGGTCCCTTTCGGCATGCTTTCCCGAGGAGTGAGCGGACTCAAGGGCGACTGTCTCATCGTCAACATGCCTGGATCGCCGAAGGCGGTGGCTGAGGGGTTCGACGTCGTCGGGCCAGTGTTGATCCACGCTGTGGACCTTGCGAGTGGAGGTTTTGGTCGACATGGCTGAAATCCACCTATCCTCTGGAATGTCGTGGGAGTTGCCTACCGGCAGCGATCAGGACCAGAATGTGCGATCAGCGCTTAGACCCTTGCCAAATCCCCCTGAAGAACGTCGGTCGTGCCTACGATCGATTTGCTGGCGGAGTTAGAGAGAACGCAACAGATGTTTTATGTAGTAGCCATCCTCATCGCAGGATTGTGGGCTGCATTTCTGTTGCCATCGTTCTTCGACCACCGCAGTCGCGCCCCGAGGACGACGACGCGAGATTTTGCTCGTACGAGGAAACTCCTGCAACAAGTCGCGTCCGCGCAGCCAGACAGCGAGGCCTACGTTCGGCACCATGCTCAGATGAAACGACAGCGCATTCTCATCGGACTTGTGGCAACAGCGTTCCTGACTCTGGTCGTAGCGACGTGGACGGGTTCGGCTGCATGGCTCTGGCTCACTGTTGCACTGGACGTCGTGTTTGCAGCCTATGTGACGCTTCTGTTGCACACGAAGCAGCAGAAGTCCGTACCGAGGGCCACTGTTGTACCCATCGAATCCGTTCAGTCGGTGACTGATCCTGCTGCCCTCACGGCCGTCCCGGAGTACGAAGAGACTCTGACGGTGCGCGTCATCGCCGGATAGGTAATGGCTGCTCCCCTCGACCTCTCCTCCATCGAATCTGCGGTTCGTTCCGAGCTCGACACGAAGTATGCAGCGAGGGAGCTGTCGCTCAGGAACAGTCGACCCATCATTCGGAATTCTGCAAATGCGATTCGCGCACTCCACCGAGGTGAGAGGGATCTTGCTCGAACGCTGATGGATGAGGTCAAGAACCTGATCGCTGAGGCTGAGGCCGGACTCGATGGTCACTGGGACATCTACCACGCCGGGTTCTTCTACGACGCCGTCAAGGAGTACGCCGAGGCCGAGCTCACTGCAGCTCTCCTTGACCACGAGCCACTCCCTTCTCCAGCAGACCTCGGCATCCATGCTGTTCCGTACCTCAAGGGTCTCGGAGAGGCAGTGGGTGAGCAACGAAGACGTCTGCTCGATCAGCTCAGGAGGGGTGATCTCGATGGTGCAGAGCGCACGTTCGAGGACATGGAGGTCGTCCACGATCTACTCACTTCCCTGGACTATCCGGATGGGATGACATCGGGTCTCAGGCGAACCACAGATGTTGCCCGGTCGCTCATCGAGCGATCCCGCGCAGACCTCACCTCGACCATCGTCCAAGAAAGGCTTCGACGCCAACTCGAAGGCGAGAGCTAATCGCGTCCTCCCTTTAGGGGGGACAAGAGACGAGCGTCAGCGAGGATCGAGGGGGGACCGTGAGCCTGCTACCCGCGAACCGCGTCCTCCCTTCAGGGGGGACAAGAGACGAGCGTCAGCGAGGATCGAGGGGAGACCGCGAGCCT
>QMQC01000033.1 GCA_003648875.1 Actinomycetota bacterium | reverse complement strand
GTTGCAGCAAATGCCGCCTATTTGCAGGCCTCGCTGTTCACGTCGGTCGTTGCATTTGGAGTGGCAGGCATGGCGATCCTGATTGGTGTGCTGTTCGGGCTGATCGGATTGGGAATGAAGGACGTCGACGAACGCGTCGCTGAATTGACGGACTCGGCGTAACTGCAACGCTACAAACCAGGGTCACGGCGCACGAGGGGTGCATATGTGCTGTGAATTCAGGTGATATGAGCGGCTCACTGGGCGAGCATTTGTGCCGTTATGGGCGGGGTCTTGACTTCCAAGTCTGGAAGCGTAACGTTCGAGGGCGGCCCCAACATGCCGTGCTCCAAGGGAAGGCAACGACAGATGCGACGACTGCTCGTGATCGTGGTCCCGATCGTGCTGGTACTCGCTAGTTGCAGCACAAGCAGCGACCCAACCGCTACCTACACCGGAGGTGCCTGTGCCTATGACGGGCCGTCCGAGTTTGAAGTGAACTCGACTGTCACGTTCGTTGTCACGAACGACTCTGATACTGAGAGTGTCGGGTTCACTGTTTGGAAGTTCCCCGAGGGAACAACTCCTGAGCAGGTTTACGACGATGGAATCTTCGCTGTTGTGTCAAGGAATCCGGGAGCCATCGGGGAGAAGTTTCCACCCACCGCACTGGGTGCGGAGTACGACTTGACCGTAACCTTCAGCGAATCCGGTCAGCACGGCATCAACTGCTTCGAGTTCGGTGGACCCGCAACCGAGGCAGACCACGTCACCATGTTCACGGTCAACGGATAGCCACACCTAGCCGACCGCTAACTCACGCATTACTGAAGTTGTGCACACGCCTTGTCGGGAGCGCATATCCGGCAATATGTCTGACTAGATCAGGCGAGCATATGTGCCGTTATGCGCTGATCTGAGGAGTGGGGATTCTCCCCGATAGCAGCCAGAAGCGACGTTTGATACCGTGCGAACGTGACCTACTGCATCAACTGTGGATTACATAATGCCTCTGCTGGAAGTGGAGATCGTCAGGTTGGAGGCTGAAGGGTTCGCCGATGGCGGTGAGTGGGAACAGTCACAGCCTCAAGGCCGAGACAACACCTAGAAGCCGAGCGTCTGCTCCACCTCATCGAAAAACGCGTTCTGACGCTCATACAAACAAACATCCGACAACATGACCGCCACCACAATGTACTGGCGCGTCCCAATCACATCCTCCGACCGCTCAAATTCGATGAAATCCGTCGCACTCTCGAACATATCACCAGCTGTGCAGGTAAGCATCGCCCACTCCAGCGCATAAGCAACCTCATCGGGAGCGGTCAGGGTGTAGCCCTCTAGACTTCCGAGTTCAGCGAGAAACCTCGCCTCTACTTGCGCGCGGGGCGGCAGCGTTGTCGCCACCGTCGTTGCTGAGTCACTCTGGAGTGCGGGCCGAGGGACTTCTGTCCCGATGCAATTGCGGCCGGGGATCGCCCCAAAGGAGATAGCTACGTTCTGCCCCGGAGACAACTGCTCCCTAACCCATGCGTCCTGCGGATCGGTAGCAGAAGCCCATATGTGAGAGAACCCTTGCGCGGCGGCACGCGCAGGCTGTGACGCAAACTCGGCGACCGCACCTATAAGACTCAACCGAGAAAGGACCTCGAGACGCTTGCCATAGAAGTCGCCGAGAAGGACTACGACGTGGGCATTCTGAAGAAGCGGCGCCGGGGGCGACCTCCGATGGGATCAGGGCCGGCCGAGGTCGTGCCGGTGAGAATCGACCCGGAATTGCTCGCGGCAATCGAGTCCAGGGCAGAGGCCGACCACGCCACCACGAGCGAGATCATTCGCGAGGCCATTCGCCGTTTCCTGGATGTCGCCTGAGTCGTGATCGACTCGGTTCCGACGAGCTCACTGCCGTGTCTACGGATGGCTCCAAACCGTCAGAAGGTCGAGGAAGCTCTGTCATGCGATAGCCCTTGCCGCGCAAAGGTTTCAGCAGCACGCCCGGAGGGACTCGAACCCCCAACCCTCTGATCCGTAGGACGGAGAGACAGGCTGGAAACCCTTGCGCCATATGGCCCCGACTACCCGAGATGTGTTACACAGCACGGGTTCCGCAGACTTTCCGGCCCATAGGCCAAGGGGCGCCCGACGTCCGGTATCGGCCTTCTCAGAGGTTCGGACCAAGATGAAACCCAGAAATCCAATCAATCAGGGGCACCCATACGTGCTTTGAATTCAGATAGTCGTTGCATCACGGTTGTCGAGCGGGTGAGTTTCCGCTACCGGTCAGAACGCGTCGGGCTAGACGAGACGGATGAACCTGACTGCCGAGGCCGTAGAACTCAAGGAAGTTCATGATGAGCGGCCTCCACCTATCGGGGTCGATGTGGTGCCGGTGGCCTAGCGCGAGAATCGACTCGTGGACGTTTGTTCGAACGATCCGAATCTCAATGGCGGTTGTGTGGTCCTTAGGATCGCCGATTTCTGTGATGCGGTGTGTCGATCGTACTGCTTCTGTCTTGTTCTCTTCTGGATGACTAGTCATTCAGGTCGCACGTCATTGTTTCTCGTCAGGAGACGCACTCTTGTCGATACGTATGGCAAGGAACCCGATCACTTGAGCGAGACCCACTACGATGCCGAGCCCCAAAGACGTCAGTACCGAAGCAACACACAACCGTCCCCGCGTTATCGCCAGGGCCCAACTTGCTGAAGCAACGATCGCGGCAGCCATCGACGGGCTTGTCACGGTCGACGAGAGCGGACGTATCGTCGAGTGGAATCCGGCAAGCGAAAACCTCTTCGGCTTCGCACGCGATGAAGTGCTCGGTAGGCGGTTCATCAGCGTGCCAAAGTCCGAGGCGTTTCGAGGCCCTGGCGACGTTAGGGCACTATCGGTGCACGGACGTACTGACATGGAGGCGATCGTCGGCCGGCGCGTGGAACTGCATGCGGAAACCAGGGCGGGTGAGAGTCTCCTGATAGATGTTGAAGCCACGGAATTCGAGGTTGAGGGCACTCTCTACTACTCCGGCTGGATCCGCGACGTCACCGGTCAAAGACAGCTTCGCGATGCGCTCGACTTGAGTGATCGGCGATTTGAGGCAATCGTCGAGAACGCCTCTGACATAATCTCGATGCTTGACGCCGACGGATCATGGTTGTACACCTCCCAGGCTGGAGTCCGGCAGATGGGATATGAGAAAGGCTTCAACCCAGAGAACGGCCTGTTCTCAATGGTCCATCCCGATGATCGCCATATCGCAACGACGAGCCTCGAAGCCGTCATGTCGGCTCGCGGGGTCGTCAGTCCCCCTATCCAAATCCGCGTTCTCGATATCGAAGGTGAGGTGCACTGGTTCGAGAACGTTGGCATCAACATGATCGAAGACCCTGCTGTGGAGGCAGTGGTCATCTACTCCAGGCACGTTTGTGATCGTCATCGCGTCCTTGAGCAACTTCAACACCGGTCGCAACAGCTCAGCACGGTACTCGACACGGCGGGATCCGCGATTCTCATCGAGGATGCCGACGGCACCGTGTTCTACGTCAACGATGCCTTCATCGACATGATGCGGCTTCAACAAACGCGAGAGGAGATCGTAGGTCAGCCGGGTCGGTGGATCCACGAGCACATTGCGTCGCTCACCGTCGATCCAGAGGAGTACATGAGATCACATGAGGATCTTCGGAACATCGAGGAGCCAACTACCTACGAAGATATTCGGTTCGCCGACGGTCGAAACCTGAAGCGGGACTGTAGGCCAATGCAACAGGACGACCGTCTTGGTTCAGTTCTGTGGTGGTATTGGGATCACACCCGCGAGCACGAAGCGGTTGCCGTACGCGAACGGATGCTGAAAAGAGAACGACACGCGAGAGCACTCATCGAGAAACAGAACGAATCATTGATACAGCTCGGCGAACTCAAGAACGAGCTCGTTGCCACTGTATCGCACGAGATCCGCACTCCGCTGACAGCGATCGTGTCGTTTGTGGATTTGCTCGATGACACTGGCATCGGGCCACTGAACGAGACCCAGCAGGGTTTTGTGGACACGCTTCGATCGTCAGCAAGCAGACTCATGACCCTCGTCGACGACCTCCTGCTGCTGGTCCGGCTCGACTCAGCGACACTGGTTCTGGAATCAATTGCACAGGATGTTGTCGAGGTGGTTCGCAGCGTCACCGCATCGTTCGCGCCCACGGCGGAATGCAAATCGATCGACCTGGTACTCCTCCTGCCGCCCGAACCAGTCCCCGCGGTGTTCGACCCTGCGCGGATCGGGCAGGTGGTTTCGAATCTGGTTGGGAATGCTATCAAGTTCTCGACCGACGGAGCTGTAACCGTGGAACTTTCGACCACGGAGGCGGAGTGGATTCTCACCGTGTCAGACGCGGGCATTGGAATCCCCGCCGACGAGCAAGGTGACATATTCGAGCGGTTCTCGAGGGCATCGAACGCCAGGAGCAACATGATCGACGGTTCCGGACTCGGACTAGCCGTTTGCCGACGGATCATCGAGCTCCACGGCGGGATCATCGATGTCGAGAGCGTCGAAGGAATGGGTTCCGTGTTCACGGTTCGCGCACCGAAAGGCGCGGTTGGCACATGAGCCAGACAGTCCTGATCATCGAGGACGACACCGCGATCCGCGAGGCGGTCGAGGTTGTCCTCGAGCGAGCCGGACTGCATACGATGACGACGCCGTACGGTCGTGAAGGACTCAGGATGCTGTACGAAAGGCGACCAGACATAGTTGTGCTCGACGTTGGTCTTCCGGACATTGACGGCTGGGACGTGCTTGAGAGAATCCGCGATGTCTCCGACATTCCAGTTCTGATGCTCACGGCACGGGGTCTCGAGCATGAAAAGGTACGCGGATTCCAGGGCGGTGCAGACGACTACGTCACAAAGCCGTTCTCCAACGCGGAATTGGCTCAGCGTGTCATGGCAATACTCCGACGAGTTGATCAGACAACCATCGCGAGCGTGTACGAGGATCGCAACGTTCGCATCGACCGAACCGCGCGCGATGTTTCTGTTGGCAGCGATCGTATCGATCTGTCCGTGCTCGACTATCAACTCCTGCTTGCGTTCGTTGACCACGCGGGACAGGTGCTGTCTCGGGGGCAACTCCTTGAACTCGCGTGGAAGGACCCACTTCGAATCGGTCCCGATCGAGTGAAATTTGCTGTTGGCCGATTGCGAAGAAAACTCGGTTGGACCGGGTCATCACCGATCAACTCTGTGAGAGGTGTCGGGTACCGCTATCAACGAGATATGTAGACGCTGCGTTCAGGTCGTGAGCGGCCTGATGGCTGTCCAACGACATCCAGAATGACGTCACCCGGGCACGAAGAGAACTCCAGGCTGTGAAGTCACCACTCGGCGGCTGAGACGAATATCGAACCCGCTCCTGCGTGCTACTTCCTCGCATCCAGGCCGCTCCTTCATGATGCGGCCAAGATCTAGATTCGTGCATCAACTGGTCGCGCATGGGATCCACCGAACCAAACGGGGCTCCCATCAGACTCGGTGTTCGACGAATCCCGCGACACGACACATCAGCGTCACCCCGTCGTCGCAATTGACAGACGGATCCGAGCCCTTCAGAAGCACGTACCCGTCAATTCGCATCTCGCTCCAACCTGCCGCTACCGATCTGCTACCAACCGCGTACCCAACCAGCACCTCGCGGAGTTGACAATGGCAATAGCAGTGAAACACGGACGTGGGAAGCAGGCCTATCGTGCAGAAGCCCGAGCCGTCTCGGATTAGGGAACAAGGATCAACACTTGTCGAGTACGCAGTGCTCTTTGCGATCCTGATCGTCCTCTGGATTCCTGTCATTGGCGCCACTAACTACGCGTTGTCTGGCGTATTCGCCGGATGGCCCGACCACTTTTCGGAGGCTGGATACGGACCCACGAACGGCAGCAGCACAACGACCACGACGACCACGACGACCGTGCCACCTACCACAACGACCACGACCGCTACTCCAGGCGGCGGCGATGAACCCTTGACCGAGACCAAGACAGCTGTATTCAACGATGAGATTTCAGTCACCTTCGAGCTCACCGCTGGTTTCGTGACCTACGGCTCAGTCGTGGCGGACGGATGGACGTATGAGGTCAAAAAGGACACAGGGCACAAGGTCCATCTGAAGTTCACCCATGAGGAGAGCGGTGAACGGGTCACTGTGAAGGGTTGGTTGCACAAGAAGGATGAGTTGAAGACCAGCGTCAAGGAACACTGAAGCGACGAGTCCCTGTGGTTGCGCCGGTCGCGACGCTCGACGAGTATCGCGACACGGCGTGCCAGCATCTCTCCGTGTTCGCCATTCACTGTCGGGCTCAGGCCCCTCGGTTGCATGTGAACGTCGACTCCTATCCCGCTTCAGGAATCACTACCGATCTGCTACCGATCGCGTACCTAACCAGCGCCCGCCGGTGTCGATAATGGCAGTAGAAGTGAAGAGCGATCTTGAGGAAGGAGACGAACAACATGCCAGCAACGACAACACGGCCGATGGAAGAGTCGGGCCTAGTCATGGATCGTCAACGATCGCCTGGTGGTCGTTGGTCATATCTTTCGGATGAACCTCGGCCGCTCGCGGGTCGCTATGTGTTGATAATCGAAGACGATCGAGCGACCGCCAACTTCGTCAGGTTCGTCCTTGCAGAGGTTGGCGGTGCCCAGGTACAGGTCTACTGCGACCCAGCCATCGCCCTTCAGACAGTGGAGCCGGGCAACTGGGACGCTGTAGTTACAGACATCGTGCTGCCTTCGATGACCGGGAGCGAGTTCACACGTCGTGCTCATCGGATCGATAGATACCTGCCGGTAATCACCATGACCGCATTCCCGTCTTTGGCGAATCGAATCAAGAGCGCAAAAGCCGACTCGGTCAGATTCCTCACCAAGCCCGTGCCCGTCGAGTTGCTGCTCAGCTCCGTACTCGAGGTGGTAGACCCGTTCGGCAACTGGATCCGAGAGGCTGGGTGAGCTCGCGGCTTTGCCCGGCCCCCCACGGGCAAAGCCGCTGGCCCTTGAATGAGGTACATGTCACAGAAATTCCTGAGTCGCTCCGTCGGATACCAAAGGCTACGCGTGTATCGAGATATGATTGCTCTCGGATCCAAACCAGGTGGATACCCCGAACTCCCGGGTGGACATCCCAGCAATCGCGAGCCTCAAGGAGAGGACCCTTACAGCGCAAGGACTCCCCTAGATCTTCTCCGTCAACCTTCGGCCTCGACAAACACTCGGCGACATGACACCATCAAGAGAACTTGCTCAAGTGTTGCAACGACCCCTTGGATTCGCAGCACATATGCGTCCCTGCAAGTCGAAGGTATTGAGCGGTATTGGGCCAGATAACATCATCCTTCTTGAGCCCGATCTTGACGCCACCGGGCAAGGGGCTATGCGCGCTGTGAGGCTGTCAGAAGACGTGTTTGGCCGAACAGCAGATCAAGTGTTGTTGTCTTCGTACTTCGCTCTTGCGAGCTCACGGACTGACGTGTTTCGATCCACGCTCAGAAGCCTATCTCTCGCAGCGCGTCGTGGGTCATCATGAGGTGCGGACGCACGCACAGGACCGAGGGCTCAATCCTGAGCAATCAGATAGGCCTCGATCAGTGCAACGACGATGTATCCGCCCATCAGGAGGATCCGGAATCCGGTGGATCCGACGTCCTGGCAGCCCTCATTTCGGGCGTTGAAGCACATCTCCACCAGCCGCTCTGAACTGACCAGAATGATGGTCGACAACACGGCGACGATTGTCCCTGCAATGAGGAAGTTGCGAGCAAGAGCATTCCGCTTGTGGTGGCGAGCCACCAGGATCAACGGGATAGAGAAGGCGAACAGCACAGCGGAATCGAAGACCAGTTGGGCAAGGAATGTTGCCACAATCGCTCCTTTCGCCTACTGGTACCGATGTGGACCGGTCCGTGGATGATCGTACTGGAATGAGAAAGCCGTATGGCGGGCAACGAACTACGGGCTTCTCGCCGGATTCCTTATTGTCGGCGCTGGTGTTCTACTGCTTCTCCTCTCCGGCTGACCTTCCGAATACGGCCAGGAAGACACAGAACGGCAGGGATGTGTGCGCTCATAAAGGCGGCGGTTTCAAGGGGTCATTGCATCACTCTCGACCAGAGTTGTTGCTGTCTTGTCGGAGAGGTGAGCCTGCAATAGGTTTCTACTATTTCGTGTCGGGACCCTCCAACCGCAGACCCCTCAATGGTCGGCACCGTCAGACAGACCCGCTGATGCGATGCACGGGCCCCTTGAACCCACCGCACATGTGCGTGTCGAGGCACTGGGGTGTTGAGTGTCGTCTTGCGGGCGCCGAGCACTTGTCGCGCCTTGAGCAGCGTGAACACTCAGCCGACCTCGCCCCAAACGTGAGTGACCGTCGATCCGCCTACCCAGACTCCTGATCCGTCGCGAGTGATGTGGATCCGGCCCTCTCGGCCGATTGCGGTTCCCTGGGCAGCGACGTAGGAGTCGGGTGCTCGGCCACTTCCGATGAGCCATTGGGCGAGGGATGCGTTGAGGCTGCCCGTCACTGGATCCTCAACGAGTTGACCTCTGTCGTCCGCAAAGAACGCCCTGACCTCGAAGTCAACATCGCTGCCATCCGGATGCGGAGCAACAACGCCGATGTCGAGCTGCTCCGGTCCGCCGTAGCGGCCGATGTCTGGCTCCAGGGCAAGCACGGAATCGCGGTCCTCAAGCAGGATCCCAACCCAGCCTGGGCCGTTATCTACCCACTCGGCTTCAACGATCCTGGAAGTCCCTACACCGAGAACCGCGGCGACTTGCTCGACAAACGCCTCCTCGACCGGGCCGCTGCGAATCAGCGGAGGAGCAACGAACGACAGTAGCTCATCTCTCCTCAATGGAACCAGCCCGATGCCGCACTCCTGCACGACGATCTCACCGGCGGGCCTGCCACCAGCACTCAGCCAAGCGTGGCAGGTCCCGAGGGTCGGGTGTCCCGCAAACGGCAGCTCCCCCCGGAGCGTGAATATCCGTACCCGATAGTCGGCTTCACTACTCGTGGGCGGAAATATGAACGTGGTTTCGGACAGGTTCATCCATCGAGTGATCGCCATCATCTCATCGGTGGCCATTCCCTCGGCATCGTGTACGACCGCGACCGGATTGCCCGAAAACGCGTCCGACCCGAACACGTCGATCATCTGGAATGGGCGTCCCATCGGACCCACCATACAGCCCATCAGGATCCGCCCATATCGGCACCTATGCGCCCCCTGCGAGGCGACCCCATTGCCGGATATGCGCTCCTCACCACAGGTACCTCCAGTACCGCCATTGCCTAAGCTCTGTTTCAGATCAAGGGAAAGGAAGCTCCGATGCGGAACGTCAGAGTTGAGCGGACGCTGGCTGTAGATCGGTCCAGCGTGTGGGCAGTGTTGGCCGATTACCCCAACATCGCCGATTGGAACCATGGCCTCAAGAAGAGCTACGCCATCGGTGATGCGACCGAGGGCGTCGGTGCCCAGCGACAGACCGAGTTGGTCCCGGCGGGAGCTATGAGAGAGACCGTTGTCGAGTGGGTCCCAGAAGAGAAGATGGTTATTGCCATCGACGAGATTGAGAAGATGCCTGTCAAGCAGGCAAGGATGACGTTCACCCTTTCCGGCGACGAAACCACCGTGGTCGCGATGACCTATGAATACGAACCCAAGGGGGGGGCCTCTCGCTTTCATTCTGGGGCCGATACTCGACCGGCAGATGAACAAGGGTTTCAACGGTTTCATCGACTATCTGGAGCCAGCCGCCCAGGCCAAAGCAACCGCTTAACGAAGACAGCGGCCCGCCCATAACGGCTCAGTGTCATGCTGGTGGTGCCTGGCGGGTTGGTTCTCCATAACGGTGCCCACTTTCGAGTGTGGCTTGTTGAGTGTTTTGCCGCCCGCCGGACGCGCCGGACCGGCCGGGGTGGCTTGATAGGAGATTGACCTCCAAGGCCTGCACTGAGGCGTGCCCACCGACCGGTCCAGACAACACCCCTCACAAGGAGAGGAGTCGGGAACCATGATGGTCATATTGGGCGTCGATGCCCACAAGAGAACACACACGATCGTTGCAGTCGACCCAGCAGGAGCCGAGATCGGTTCGCTCCCGGTTGCTGCGCCCACTGATGGGCATCTCGGGGCGGTGCAATGGGCAGCCCAGTACACAGAGAGGCAGTGGGCTATTGAGGGCTGCCGTGCCCTGTCACGGCGTCTCGAGGGCGACCTGTTGGGTATCGGGGAACGGGTGGTGCGGGTGCCACCAAAGATGATGGCGAGGACACGTGCCACTGCACGTCAAGGCGGTAGGTCCGATCCGATCGATGCGTTGGCTGTCGGGCGCGCAGCGTTACGTGAACCCGGGCTGCCAGTTGCTCAGCTTGATGGCCCATCTCGCGACGTTCGC
>QMQC01000032.1 GCA_003648875.1 Actinomycetota bacterium | reverse complement strand
TGCTCTGAGGATCGACCCGAGCGAGAGGACGTCGGCGAGGTCGGTGGGGCCGACGTTGTCGACGGATAGCTCGACCATGTCAGCGCGGTGACGGGCGCCGAAGGGATATCGGGACCCTCCGTTGCAGCCGACGGAGGGAACGGAATGGCAGGATCCGTGCTGCCCCAAGTATTCGATCGCATCGGTGCCGACCTGATCGGCCTGTACCTCGAACCCGACGGAACCTTCCCGAACCATCCAGCGGATCCTCTACGTCCCGAGAACCTGGTGGATCTTGTGGCGCTCGTGCAGGACCGGAAGCCTGACATCGGCGTAGCCTTCGATGGTGATGCCGACCGCGCATTCTTCATCGATGATCAGGGTGTGCCTCTACCCGGGTCCACGACCACCGCGATCATCGCAGACTGGTTCCTTGCCGAGCAACCGGCAAGTGCGGTGGTCCACAACCTCATCTGCTCCAAGGCCGTGGCCGAGACGATCGAGGCAGCAGGGGGTCTTCCGATTCGCACGAAGGTCGGTCACTCATACATCAAACAGGTGATGGCCGAATCCGGTGCAGTCTTCGGTGGTGAGCACTCCGGGCACTACTACTTCAGGGACAACTACCGCGCAGACTCGGGGATCATGGCGATGCTCGTCCTGCTCAGGGTGCTCTCCGATGCCGGTGTTCCACTCTCGGAGTTGCGTGGACGCTACGAGCCCTACGCCCAGTCGGGTGAGATCAACTTCGATGTTCCTGACAAGGCCGTTGCGGATGCTGCCGTAGAGCGCGCCTTCGAGGATCACTCGATCGACAGGCTCGATGGATTGACCGTCGACCTCGGCGATCGCTGGTTCAACCTGCGGCCATCGAACACAGAGCCCGTGTTGCGACTCAACGTCGAGGGACCCGACCCTGAGGCCGTCGACGATCTTGTCGAACAAGTTGCAGGGATCATCAAGGAGGAATCGTGACAGACGGTACGCTCATCTCGCCAGATCTTCTTGGGATCATGCAGTGCCCAAAATGCGCAGGGAGCCTCGCTGAGCGGCCTGACCCTCCTGCGCTCGTCTGTCAGGACTGCGGGCATGCGTATCCGGTGAAGGACGGTATCCCCGTGATGCTGTTGGATGAAGATCGGTAGTCGGCTTTCGGCAGGCGTCGCTACGGGGCGGTCGTCCCCTCCCGGCTGTAGTCGTCCTCGAGTCTGACGACGTCATCGATCTCTGGCGTTGCGACCTCGACAATTTCGACATCGCCTTCGGACGATGCTTCGAACCGATGGATTTCACCAGCGAGGATGTCCGCCGATTCTCCTTCTTGGAGCACGACTATTCGCGCCTCGTCGCCCTGGCCGAGATGCAGGAGCATCGTTCCTGAGACCACGAACACGGACTCTTGTTTGGATTCGTGGTATTGGAGGCTCAGCCTCTTGCCGGCGTCGATGTGGATCAACTTGCCTGTGTAGCGGGATGTCTCGCTCCATATGGTTTCGTGACCCCAGGGTTTGTCAACGTGTCTTGCCATGGGCGTGAGCGTAGCGGCGCCTTAGGTACAGCTAGGCAAACATGCCTGCCGGCCTACCCTCACCGGGAGGGCCGGCAAACGCCTGGGCGACAGACATCCACTGCTCGGCCACGGGTCCTGCGACATCGAGGCCAACGTCCGAGATGTGCCTTCGCTGGGTGACGACAAGACAGAAGTCCTCTGCGTCCCCGCTGAGAGAGTTCTGCGTCGAGTCCTCGTTCCACACCCACCGGTCACCCGAAGGAGCGGCGAGGTCCACGCGCACTGCTTCGGTCGGAGCGGCGAGCCCATTGACCGTGAAACTCCAACCCATGGTTCTGACACCGAGAAAGGCTATGTGCCTCAGTCGATCCGTGGGGGCCCGATCGACCTCAAGACAATCGATGATGTCCTGCCCGTGGGCCCACGTCTCCATGAGCCTTGCGGTGGCGAAGCTCCGCGCCGACATGGGAGGTCCGTACCAGGCGAGTCTCGCAGAGGGGTCCAATGCATCGAGTTCATCGACCATTTCTGAGCGACCCAGCCGCCAGTGGGACAGAATCTCACCCGGGTCCGACCGTCTTGCTGCATCGAGATGTGATGTCATGTATCCGTCGATGTCTGTCGCCGCCGCCTCGATGCCTGCGAGGAATGCTTCAGGATGAGCGATCGCTTCTGTGGCTCGTTCATCGAAGAAGGTGAGGTGACCGATCTGGTCGCGAACATCCCAACCCTCGGCGGGTGTGGGTGTGCTCCACGCATCGCCCGTGATCCCCGAAACGATGTCGTCGAGCGAGTCCTGTTCCGCTCGAAGGTCCGAAATGATCTGTTTCATGTGTTCGCCCTGCGCCACTCGTTGTTGAGTTCCTCGCTAACGATGATCCGACGGACCTCCTGGGTACCTGCCCCGATCTCATAGAGTTTCGTGGACCTGTACAACCGGTTGATCTCCGACTCCCACATGTATCCGGAACCGCCGAAGATCTGGAGACCATCGGCAGCGATCTTGGAGAGCTGGTCCCCTCCGAATAGAACCACCGCGGCAGCGAGTTTGTGGATCTCGCCCCGACCCCCGCCACCGATCTCGAGATCTTGAGCTGCCATGAGTGCCCGGTACGTGAACGTGCGCATCGCCTCGAGAGACGTGTACATGTCTGCGAGCTTTGCCTGGATCATCTGGAAGTCTGCGATCGGGCGACCGAACTGGACCCGATTGTTTGCGTAGTCGACCGAGAGTTCGAGGCAGCGTTCCGCAATGCCGACAGCGCCCGTGGCGAGGTACACCCGCTCGATGTCGAGCCCGCTCATCGTGACTGCCACACCGCGGTTCTCCTCGCCGAGTAGGTTCTCTGCCGGTACGACGCAGTTGTCGAACACGATTTCGCCCGTCTGGCTTCCGCGGTATCCCATCTTCGTGAGCTTCTGGGCAACTTCGTATCCTGGAAACCCTGACTCCACGATGAAGGCAGAGATCCCGTGGGCGCCGGCTTCAGGGTTCGTCTTGGCGTACACGAGCACGACGTCAGCGATCGGGCCGTTAGTGATGAACATCTTGGAACCGTTCAAGATGTAGGTATCTCCGTCGCGCACCGCTGTCGTGGCCATCGAGCCGAGAGCGTCCGAACCGGCACCTGGTTCGGTGAGTCCGAGCGCACCGACGAGCTCACCCGAGTTGAGACCGGGTAGGTACTTCTTGCGCTGTTCCTCGTTTCCGTTGCGGTAGATGTTGTTCGCACACAGGTTGTCGTGTGCTCCGACGGAGAGGGCAACGGCGTGGTTCCACTTTGAGTATGCCTGACCGACGAGTCCAGCCTGGAACAGACCCATGCCCTGACCGCCGTACTGAGTAGGGATCGTCAGGCCGAGTTGCCCGTGTCGACCGAGCATCTGGAACAGATCCTCCGGCCACCACTCTTCGTCGTCCATCCGCTGGGAGAGGGGGTGGAGCTTCTCCCTTGCGAATCGCTCGGCCTCCTCGAGGATCAGACGATCCTCTGTGTTCAGATCGAAGTCCCGAGCTCCCACGTGTACCTCTCTGGTCGATGCAGTGAATCATACTCACATAAGGGACACCGTGCCATATCACATGTGAATCGTGTATGATGATCGTCACGATGGCAGAACGTGAATCGAATTCACCAGGACAGGATCGTCGCTCGAGCCAACGATCGATCGAGATACTTGAAGCTGCGCGGACGCTGTTTGCGGAGAAGGGCTTCGACGGGACCTCGATCAGTGACATCGCTGGCTCCGTCGGCGTTGCCGATGGAGCCATCTACAAGCACTTTGCATCCAAGCGTGCCCTGCTGTTCGAAGTCATCCGCGCTTTCTATGAGCCCGTGATCGAGCTTGCGAGCCAGACCGTCACGGGCATACCGGATGTTCGGGGGCGTCTCCGTTATCTGATCTGGCTCCAGCTGCGAGCGTTTGCAGATGAGCCAGAGGTATGCAGGTTCATCATTGCTGAGGCACGTCCGATGCACGACTACTACGAGTCCGAGGTCGCAGATCTCAACAGGCGCTGGACCTCGCTGCTCGTGGACGCGATCAAGGATGGTCAGTCGGACGGCACGTTCCGCGCCGATGTTCCGGCCACGATGATCCGTGATCTTGTATATGGCGGCATCGAACACATCGCGTGGGGCGCGGTGACGGGCCACGGGGAGATCGATGTCGACAACATTGCAGATGGGCTCACACAGTTGGTCTGTCAGGGAATCGTGTCGATGCCGGCAGAAGCCACAGGGCTCGATGCCAGGGTGACGAGGCTCGAAGGCCTTGTCGAGCACGTTCGATCATGACCGTACTCCGCACCTCCATCGACACACGATCCCAGGAGTTCAAGACGAACTTCGATGCAATGAAGGAGCACCTCGAGGTCCTTGATGGCCTGCTGGCCGGGGCGATCGCCGGCGGTGGGGACAAGTACGTGGCACGCCACCTGAAACGAGGCAAATTGCTCTCCCGGGAGCGCATCGAATTGCTCGTCGATCGAGACGCACCGTTTCTGGAGTTGTCGCCCGTTGCAGGGGCAAACACGGAATACAACATCGGTGCTGGCGTCGTGGCTGGTATCGGGGTCATCGAAGGCGTCGAGTGTGTGATAGTGGCGAGCGATCCGACCGCCAAGGGTGGGGCGATCAACCCCATCGGGCTGGCCAAGGGACTCAGGGCTCTTGAGATCGCCGCACAGAACCGACTTCCCGTTGTGTACCTCGTTGAATCGGCCGGAGGCGACCTGCCGAGACAGATCGATGTCTTCCTACCCGGCGGGAAGACGTTTCGCGAGCTCACCAGACTTTCGGCTGCCGGGATCCCGACGATCGCCCTCGTTTTCGGAAGCTCGACGGCCGGAGGAGCGTATCTGCCAGGCATGTCTGACTACACGGTGTTCGTGGAGGGTAGGGCGAAGGTATTCCTCGGAGGCCCACCGCTGGTCAAGATGGCGACGGGTGAGGACTCCACCGACGAGGAACTCGGTGGAGCACAGATGCATGCCACAACGTCCGGTCTCGCCGACTTCATGGCAGCAGACGAGATCGATGCGATCCGTATCGGCCGGATGCTCGTGTCGAGGCTCAACTGGTCCAAAGGTGGACGAGAGCCGAGCCGTCGCGCAATCGAGCCGCTCTACGATTCCGAGGAGCTGCTCGGTGTTGCGTCAGCAGACCTCAAGGTCCCCTTCGACATCAAGGAGGTCCTCTCGCGCATTCTCGATGGATCAGAGTTCGACGAGTTCAAACCTCTCTATGGCAGCAATCTCGTGACAGGCTGGGCACGGATCCACGGTTACGACATCGGAATCCTCGCCAACCACAGAGGAATCCTCTTCTCTGAGGAATCCCAGAAGGCTGCCCAGTTCATCCAGCTCGCCAACCGCACGGACACACCTCTCCTGTTCGTCCAGAACGTGACCGGGTTCATGGTCGGGGCGAGCTACGAGCAGGGAGGCATCGTCAAGCACGGCTCGATGATGATCAACGCGGTGTCGAACAGCACGGTTCCCCATCTCACCCTCCAGGTGGGTGGGTCGTACGGGGCGGGCAACTATGCAATGGCCGGTCGACCATACGACCCACGGTTCCTCTTCGTGTGGCCGAATGCCAAGACATGCATCATGGGTGCTGAACAGCTTGCCGGCACGCTCTCGATCGTCGCCAGGGCTGCTGCGGAGCGCTCAGGATCGGAGTTCGATGAGGAGGCCGACGTGCAGCGGCGGACGATGATCAAGATGAAGATCGAACAGGAGGAACAGGCCGCATATCTCAGCGGCCGCGTGCTCGATGATGGGATAATCGATCCGAGGGATACACGCACGGTGCTCGGGATCGCTCTGTCTGTCGTCCACTCGGCCCAGGTCTCAGGTACCGATCGCTTCGGTGTCTTCAGGATGTGATGTCGGTGTTCTCGAAGATCCTGATCGCAAACCGCTCCGAGATCGCTCGGCGCGTCATCCGTACGTGTTCACGGATGGGCATCGCAACAGTCGTCGTCTTCTCCGACCACGACCAAGATGCACCATTCGTCAATGATGCAGACGAGTCCGTTGCATTGCCGGAGGGGTCGTCCTACCTCGATGGGGGAGCGATCATCGAGGCAGCGGAACGAACTCGTGCGGATGCGATCCATCCCGGTTATGGCTTCCTGGCCGAGAACGCAGAGTTTGCATCGGGCGTGGAGGCTGCAGGCATCACATTCATCGGCCCATCACCTGAGACGATCGCATCCATGGGTTCAAAGCTCCAGGCTCGGGCGGTGGTGGATCGTGCCGGGGTTCCGGTCCTCCCTCATGCCGAGCTGGGTGGTGGTACGGAAGCCGCCGTGGCAGCGGAGGAGATCGCGTACCCCGTGCTTGTGAAGGCATCGAGTGGCGGTGGTGGGAAGGGCATGCGCATAGTCAGCGATCCGAGTGCCCTCGTACCAGCCATCGAAAGCGCATCAAGGGAGGCGGAGTCCGCCTTTGGGGACGGCACGGTGTATCTCGAACGTTACGTCGAGAGCCCGAGGCACGTCGAGGTCCAGATCATCGGGGATGGCGAAGGCAACGTCATACATCTCTACGAGCGCGAATGCTCGATCCAACGTCGCTTTCAGAAGATCATCGAAGAGACGCCGAGTCCCGACCTCGATCCGAAACTCAGAGAGCGAATGTGGGGAGCTGCCCTTGATGCGGGCAGGGCTGTGAAGTATCGGGGGGCGGGAACCGTCGAGTTCATCGTTGACCAGGCAGGGAACTTTGCGTTCCTCGAGATGAATACGAGGCTTCAGGTCGAGCATCCTGTCACTGAACTCAC
The DNA here is from genome assembly GCA_003648875.1 of Actinomycetota bacterium. GTDB lineage: Bacteria > Actinomycetota > Acidimicrobiia > Spongiisociales > UBA5794 > B3-G11. Next base: position 3,665 of record QMQC01000032.1, on the reverse strand, counting down.
GACAGGAATCGACCTCGTCAGGATGCAGATCGAGATCGCGTCCGGACTGCCACTGCCGTCCCAGGGGGACATTCCCAGCCAGTCGGGCCACGCCATCGAGGCGAGGGTGAACGCGGAGAGACCGCATGATGGGTATCTGCCATCGACGGGAACCGTTCACCGTTTCCGCGTGCCGGGCGATGTCAGAGTCGATACAGGCATCGCCGATGGTGTGGCCGTCACCCATCATTACGATCCGATGGTTGCAAAGGTCATCGCTCATGCACCGACGAGGGCCGAGGCCGCCGCCCGACTGGCGACAGCCCTGGCCGGCAGCCATATTCATGGTATCGACACGAACCGCGACCTACTGGTGCGTGTGCTTCGCGATGCAGAGTTTCGCAGGGGCGCTCTCGATACCCACTTCCTCGAGCGCAAAGCGGATGTGCTCACCCTGCCACTGGCAGACGACGAAGCCCTCAGATGCCTGGCGGCCGTTGCTGCCCTTGCTCTCGCGGCCGCCAACCGCGCACAAGCAAAGGTGCTCGGTTCGATCCCTTCGGGATGGCGCAACGTCCCGTTCAAGCCCCAGGACCTCACCCTCACCTGTGGGACAAGGCGCCTTGGCGTGACCTATGCGTCCCAACGCGGAACAGCGAGTGTCGACGTGGACGGTTCGCCCGTGTTGATCAATGCCGTCCATGGGATCAATGAGGACGCGGTCGACGTGTCGATCGAAGGGGTTCGGCGGGTCTACTCGACAAACATCGTTGGTGAGGATGTGTATGTCGACAGTCAGCTTGGCTCCGTCAGGCTGCAGGTTGCTCCGAGGTTCCCCGACGTCGACGCGGCCTCGGTGACCGGATCGATGGTGGCCAAGACCCCGGGAACGGTTGTTGCTGTGCTCGTCGCCCTCGGTGATCCTGTCACAGCAGGTCAATCGGTGATGGTCGTTGAAGCCATGAAGATGGAACAGGCGATCACTGCACCCTACGCCGGGAGGGTCACCGCAATGCACTTCGGCGTCGGCGACCAGGTTGATGCCGGTGCCGTGCTTGTTGAGGTTGAAGAAGATGGCTGACCCGATTCGCATCGCAAACGTCTCCGGGTTCTATGGGGACCGGTTCTCTGCGATGGCTGAGCAGATCACCGGCGGCCAGATCGATGTCGTCTCCGGCGACTACCTCGCGGAGCTGACGATGCTCATCCTCTGGAAGGCGAAACAGAAGGCACCCGACCGTGGATACGCCGTGACCTTCCTCAAGCAGATGGAGGAGGTGCTCGGAGAGATTTCGCGACGAGGGATCAAGGTTGTCGCGAACGCTGGAGGTTTGAATCCAGCTGGACTTGCAGACGAGTTGCGTGCGATCGCGGAGACGCTCGGCATCGATATCTCGATTGCACATGTCGAGGGCGACGACTTCCTTGCACGCATCGGATCCATGGTCGAAGAGGGACACGAGCTTCGAAACATCGATACGTCACGAAGCCTTGCGGAGCTCGCGGCGCCTCCGCTCACGGCCAACGCCTACCTCGGTGCATGGGGGATCGTCGAAGCGTTGAATCGAGGTGCTGACGTTGTCGTTACCGGCCGAGTCGCCGACGCCGCCCTCGTTGTGGGTCCAGCAGCGTGGCACCACAGATGGAAGCTCGATGATTGGGACAAACTTGCCGGTGCAGTTGCGGCCGGTCACATCCTCGAATGCGGCACTCAGGCGACAGGGGGCAACTTCTCGTTCTTTCACGAGATCCCTGATCTCACGCATCCAGGTTTTCCGATCGCCGAGGTTTCGGAGGACGGATCGAGTGTGATCACGAAACATCAAGGCACCGGCGGCGCCGTGACCGTCGACACCGTGACGGCACAGATCCTGTACGAGATCGACGATCCCGCCTATCGGACGCCGGACGTCATCTCTCACTTCGACACCATCGAACTCGACCAGATCGGTGAGGATCGTGTGCGGATCACAGGTGTAAAGGGATCGCGGGCTCCGAATGACCTCAAGGCTGCGATCAATTACCTCGGTGGCTACCGGAACTCCATGACGCTCGTCCTCGTCGGCATGGATGCGCAGAAGAAGGCGGAGCTCGTCGTCGACACGCTCACAACGGAACTGGCAGGCGACCGAGAGCCAGACGTACTCGAGTTTTCGTTCACCGAGACCGGCAATCCTGATGCCGGTGTGAACGTGCAAGCAGCGTCAATGCTGACGATCACCGCAATGGACGCCAACCCGGACAAGGTGGGTCGGTCGTTTTCGAGTGCGGTCGTTGAGCTGGCGTTGGCAAGCTATCCAGGGTTCTTCGCAACGGCACCACCCTCAGGGGAGTCGCCGTACGGCGTCTACTGGCCTGCTCTCATTCCGAGGTCCCTCATCACCCAGGAGGTCGTGTTCGACGACGGATCTCGTGTCGTGGTTGCGGATCCGCCACACGGTGACCAAGCCGCGGAGGACGTCGGAGCGGATGCCGCTCCTCCTCGGCCTGACGAAGAGACGCGCCTCGCCCCACTCGGTACGATCGCAGGGGCACGATCGGGGGACAAGGGTGGCAATGCGAATATCGGTGTGTGGGTGCGCTCGGATGCTGCGTACGACTGGCTGGTCGATGAGCTGACCACTCCAAAACTCCAGGAGCTACTCCCAGAGACCGCATCGTTGTCGGTCGAGCGGTACGCACTTCCCAATATCAGAGGCTTGAACTTCGTTGTGCACGGGTTGCTTGGTGATGGCGTGGCTTCCTCAACGAGGTTCGACCCACAGGCCAAGAGCCTCGGCGAATGGCTGAGAAGCAGGATGGTTGAGATTCCGGTGGCGCTTCTGGCCGTCAATCGTGAACCGTGACTCTCCAACTGAGAACTGAGTACCTCGTCTTCACTACCGTTGACCCCACTGAACCGAAAGGCATTCCATGGACTACGACATTCTTGACAGCTCGCTGGCTGAGAAGGGCCATCTTCGGATCGAGTGGGCAGCCAGCAGGATGCCTGTGCTCGCTGCAATCAGGGAGCGGTTCGAGACGGAGCTGCCACTCGCGGGAGTGAGAATCGGTGCTTGCATGCACGTCACCACGGAGACGGCGAACCTCATGACGACTCTCATCGCGGGTGGTGCCGAGGTGGCTCTCTGTGCTTCGAATCCCCTTTCTACACAGGACGACGTGGCTGCTGCACTCGTAGACATTGGAATCCCGACCTATGCGGTGCGGGGCGAGGATGCCGAAACGTTCTACGCACACATCAATGCAGTACTCGATACACAACCTCATCTCGTGTTCGATGACGGTGCTGACATGACAATGGTGCTCCACAAGGAGCGTGTCGAACAAGAAGTCGTTGGTGGCATGGAGGAGACGACCACTGGGGTGATCCGCCTCAAGGCAATGGAGGCAGATGACGTACTCCGGTATCCGATCGTTGCGGTCAACGACTCGGACACGAAGCACCTCTTCGACAACCGTCATGGGACAGGCCAGTCCTCTCTCGATGGCATCCTGCGTGCCTCGAACATCTTGTTCGCGGGCAAACGCGTCGTAGTGGCCGGATTCGGCGATTGTGGTTGGGGCCTCGCCACACGGGCGCAGGGGCTTGGCGCTGATGTGATTGTCACAGAGATCGACCCGATTCGTGGGGTCGCAGCAGCCATGGAGGGTCACCGCGTCATGAGCGGTGCAGAGGCTGCCGA
>QMQC01000031.1 GCA_003648875.1 Actinomycetota bacterium | reverse complement strand
GTTCAAGGCATCCTCGAAGCGAAGCAGCAGTCGGGGCTCTCCGTCGAGCGCGATGTGAAGGTCGAGCGGCCCGGCACAAGCCTCCGCAGGGTGGACGTCGATCTCCCAGGATTGGCGCAACGTGTAAGTCTCGACGAAATGTCTCTCGTCGTGCACATGGAAGCCATGCTCGATCGCATGGTCCTTGAGATAGGTAACGGTCGAAGCGAGATCGACCGCCATCAAGCGATCTCTTCAGCATGGATCTCGATGCCGCCCATCAAGGCGAGAGCGTCAACGAGGAGAACCGGAGCATCCTCTTTGGGCGCATCAGGATCGGTCAGGTTCGCAACTCCCCCCATCACCGACCGTCCCATCATCTCGACCCGCCACTCGGAGGGGACGACAACGTCGATTCCCCCAACCACAGCTCGCAACACGAGATGCGCCCCAGGAGCAAGGTCCGCATCCACCAGGTCGAGTTCAATGCCACCCATGAATGCTGTCGCCCTGCCCTCAGACAGATTCGACGTGCTGCTTTCGAACACTTTGCCGCCCATTGCGACGACGATCGAGAACTCGTCATCGCCTTCGTCGCCGAATGCGGGAACCCTGTTCCGAACGACAGCTGCTGCGACGACACTCGAAGCCCCAAGGACGAATAGCCAGATGACCAACTTCTTGACGAATCTCACCATCACAAGGTACCAGCCGTCGAATACAAGGAGTCAGGCGATGGGTGATGCCGGATGAGCGTCCGGAAGACCCAAGCGTTGAACTGTCGCAACCGCTACCACGACCACGACCACGCCAAGCCATTGCGTTGGCTCGAGTGCCTGACCAAGCATCGCCGCCGCTGCAACGGCTGCGATTGCTGGCTCGGCGGTCGCGATCACTCCGACAATCCCGGAAGGTGCGAGGCGAAGCGCCGTGAACCCTGCAATGAAAGGGACCGCAGTCCCGAGTATCCCGATGATCACAAGATCGATCCACGCGCGCGTGCCGATCGATGTCGGGAATGTCCAGATGGGCAGGATCACAAGCCATATCACAGACGCAAACACAAAACCCCAGGTAGTGATCTGTACGGGTCGATATGTCTTGCCCAGATACTCGCCGTACAGCAGATAGGAGGCATAGGCAACCGCAGACATGAGTCCTGCAGCTACTCCGAGGGCAGCGGACCCCTCCAGCATCCACGCCTGGGTGACGAGGCCAACGCCCATCACCGCGAACGCTGCTGCTCCCCAAACGAACAGGCGCACGCGAACCCTGTGAACCAACACCATCCAACCGAGGACGAGGATCGGGGCGAGGAATTGAATCGTGGCCCCGGGTCCGACGCCGAGCATGTCGAGCGCCCAATAGAACGTCACATTCACCACTGCGAGATTCACGCCGAGCAGTGCGAACTTCCAGAGACCGCCGTCGAGTCGCAGTGCGCCCCTGTGGGCCGCGTAGGGAACGAGCACGACAAGTGCGATGAGCGAGCGGGTCTGAGCAACCCTTGCAGGGGAAACAACATCGAAGACGCCGGCTGCGAGGGCACCGGTCACACCCCAAAGAGTCGCTGCTAGCAGCGTGAGAAGTGCCCCTCTGGTTGCACGGTCGTCGGTCATCGGTGGAGGTTAGGGACCCCCGGTCGGTTGTAGAATCGCTTCGTATCAGGAAGGAACCATGAGTCCTCGAGTTCTCTTTGTGTGTGTTCACAACGCCGGACGTTCACAGATGGGGGCAGCCCTGCTCGATCATCATGCGATGGGACGCGTCGATGTGCAATCGGCTGGCTCGGCGCCGGGAAACGAAGTCAATCCCGTAGCGGTGACAGCTCTGGCGGAGTGGGGAATCGATATCGCAGGAAGATCTCCGAGAGGGCTGTCGATCGATGAGGTGAAGACCTCGGACGTGGTGATAACGATGGGCTGTGGAGACTCATGTCCAGTGTTCAGCGGTAAGCGCTACCTGGATTGGGAACTCCCCGATCCTTCCGGAAGAGATCTCGGTTTTGTGCGGTCCGTGAGGAATGAAATCGATCGTCGGGTCAGGATCCTGCTATCGGAACTTCTCGATTGACTGCAACCGTTTGGTGCGCGGAACGGTTCTATTGGTTATGAAGGCGCGCGATGCATCCACCGAGACGGAGATCAAGCAGAGCTTGGTCGCGGAGCTCGACCTCGGCTTCACGATGCTGGTCCGCAGATACCAACCGGGGATCTACTCGGGTGCACGAAGATTGACCCACAGACACGAAGATGCCGAAGAAGTCGCACAAGACACCTTCCTGCGGGCGTATCGGGCACTCGGTGGCTACGACAACAACCGGATACATGATCTTCGCTTGCGTGCCTGGCTCTGGACGATTGCCCTGAATCTGTGTCGGGACCGCGCAGCACATCCAAGGAACGAGACCGCTTCCCTGTCCGAAGGCGCGAACGCTGCCACAGATGAGACACCAATCGACGCCGCGTCCTGGAATCGCCGGCTGGCAAGACTGTCCGTGGATCAACGCAACGCGGTCGTTCTACGCCATGTGGCCGACCTGCCCATCGCTGAAATCGCTGAGATCACCGGTCGGCCGGAGGGAACCATCAAGGCAGACGTCTCAAGAGGACTCGACAGGTTACGAGACACACTGGCACGAGAGGAACTGAAATGAATGATATCGAACAGGCACTTGCGGGACTCGCTGAGACACCTCCTTGGGATCTTGAACGTTCCACCGTGATCCGTGCGAACGCAGGTGATCTCGTTGCAACAGCAGATAGCCCCTTCGGCCCCCTGTGGATCGCTTGGAGCATGAGCGGGATCACGGGGCTGACCCCGATGTTCGTCGATCCGACGGTGGAAGAATTCGTTGACCATCACAGGCGGGTGTCCTATGGGGTCGATTCGCTGCCGGGTTCGCTCAAATCTGAGATCGAGGAAGCCCTTGAGAGCGGCGAGTCGGCCGGCCTCACCTTCGACTTGCGTGGCCTCTCGAACTTCCAGCAGTCCGTACTGGAATCCTGTGCGACGATCCCCACTGGAACGGTCCGTCCCTATGGATGGATTGCGGAGGAACTCAACAAGCCGGGGGCGACGCGAGCTGTCGGCACCGCGCTCGCCAAGAACCCGATTCCGTTTCTCATTCCATGTCACCGCGTCGTGCGATCGGATGGCTCAGTGGGCAACTACGCCTTCGGTGCCGAGATGAAACGGGAACTCCTGATCCGCGAGGGCGTAATCGCGTTCTGACATGCGACTTCTGAGAGCGGAGAGCTCTAGGTCCTCACATCTGTAATCTGTCGACATGGACATCATCGAAACTGTGCGAACGTGCGTGATCGGGGCTGACAATGTCGTGCCCGGACCGTATGGGCCTCGTCGCGTGACTTATGCCGACTACACCGCATCCGGTAGATCGCTGAGCTTCATCGAGGACTACATCCGCGACGTCGTCCTTCCCCTCTATGCAAACACTCACACGGAGGCCTCCGGAACGGGCCATCAAACAACCAGGTTCCGAGACGACGCACGTGAGATCATCAGACGATGCCTCAACGCCTCGGATGAATACGCTGTCATCTTTGTGGGAAGTGGGTGCACGGGAGCGATCGATCACATGATCCGAGTGCTCGGCCTGTCGATCCCAGACACATTGGAGTCCCTGTACCACCTCACAGACGCGATACCACCCGAAGAACGCCCCGTAGTGTTCATTGGTCCGTTTGAGCATCACTCCAACGAACTCCCCTGGCGCGAGTCGATCGCGGACGTTGTCAAGATCGGTGAGGACTCCGACGGCCATATCGACCAGGCACAGCTTTCCAAGGAGCTCATCCGGTACAAGGACAGGCCGGTGAAGATCGGGTCGTTCTCCGCAGCATCGAACGTCACGGGGATCCTCTCCGACACGCATGGTATCGCCGCGCTTCTACATCGATACGACGCTCTCTCGTTCTGGGACTTTGCGGCAGCCGCCCCGTACGTTGCCATGGATGTTCAGCCTTCAGACGCACCGTCGGCGTACAAGGACGCCGTGTTCATCTCCATTCACAAACTGATCGGTGGGCCAGGAACACCCGGCCTCCTCGTCGCCCGCAAGGAGCTCTTCAAGAATGCAGTGCCGACCGTGCCAGGCGGCGGGACAGTGTCGTTCGTCAGACCCGAATCACACGAGTATCTGCAAGACGTCGAACGCAGGGAGGAGGGAGGTACCCCCGCGATCGTCGCGTCGATCCGAGCGGGCCTCGTCTTCCAACTCAAGGACGCCGTGGGTGCGAAGCGCATTCGCGCCCTCGAAGAACGGTTCATCAAGGAGGCGATAGCGTCCTGGAGCCAGAATTCTGCCATCGAGATTCTCGGTAATCACGATGCGGATCGTCTTTCGATCGTGTCATTCGTTGTCAAACACGGCGGACAGTACCTTCACCACAACTTCGTCGTTTCTGTACTCAACGACCTGTTCGGGATCCAGTCGAGGGGTGGCTGTTCGTGCGCTAATCCTTATGGTCACGCACTATTGAGCATCGACGATGAGCATTCTGCCGAGATCAGTCGCGAAGTGGGTCTTGGGTGTGAGGGCATCAAGCCGGGTTGGATCAGGGTCAACTTCAATTACTTCATCTCCGATGCCGTCTTCGAGTTCATCACGGAGGCCGTTCACCTCGTCGCCACGCATGGATGGAAGTTGCTTCCTTGGTATCGCTTCGATACCAAGACAGCGGAGTGGATCCATGTCGATGGTCGGGGTGACCCACCATTCTCCCTATTCGACATCGACTACAGCAAAGGCTCGTTGCATTACGAAGCGCGCCCCGCCCACGCTCCAGACACAGAGCTGGCGCGCTATCTGGATGAGGCACGGGATCTCTTCGAATCGATCGACCCGTCCACCGGACCGGCCCAGCCCCCAGTTGAGGCAACAGCATCCTTCGAGGACTTGCGGTGGTTCCCGCTATCTGAAGAGGTGCGCACAGGTGAGTGACGAGACTCCAAGATGGTTCGATAAGGCCATTGGAACCAAGCCGGAGGAGAGGTCCGTCACGGTCGATGGGGCGTGTGTTCGGTATCTGTCATGGGGGGACAAGGAGAAGCCCGGGCTTGTGTTCGTACACGGTGGTGCCGCTCATGCCCACTGGTGGTCATTCATTGCTCCACTCTTCATGACCGAATGGCATGCAGTAGCAATACATCTATCTGGTATGGGTGACTCGGACAGGCGCGACGAGTACTCGCACGAGATGTGGGCACGTGAAGTCATGGCTGTGGCACAGGATGCCGACTTCCCCGGACCTCCCGTGGTCGTCGGACACAGCCTCGGGGGCATGGTCACCATCCAGACGGCCGCGACGTTCGGCGACAGCCTCGCTGGTGCCGTGATCGTTGACGCACCCGTCCGCCGACCATCTCCGGAGTCCGAAGAGAGCCGATCGGGTAGAGCATTCAAGATGCCGGGCGTGTACGAGACCGAGGACGAAGCTGCATCCCACTTCCGCCTCATTCCGCCCCAACCGTGCGACAACGACTACATCGTTGACTATGTCGCCAGAAAGTCGGTGCACGAGACAGACGCTGGCTGGACATGGAAGTTCGATCCGAAGATCTTCGCTGGCACTCTCGTTGCCTTGCGGGATCAACTCGCCTCGGTTCAGTGCCGAGTGGCGCTGTTCACCGGTGAGCGGTCCGTTGTCGTTCCCCAGGACACCGCGGCATACATGTATGAGTTGATGGGTCGCGTATCACCCGTCGTCGAGATACCCGAGGCACACCACCATTTGACGCTCGACCAACCTCTCGCTTTCGTTGCTGCCCTCCGAACTCTTCTGGCCGATTGGCATCATTCGATCGCCTTCGAGCGTCGTTGAACCGTCGGTTAAGCTGCGCCAGGCATGGGTATTCCAAAAGACAACCAACTGACGCTCGACGAGGCGTACCAGGCAACGTATCTGTGGCTCGATCACACAGGCGATCCCCCTGTCGAAATTCTGGAACCTGCCCACGGATCCGTCGAACTCCACACCGCGAAAGCGTTCGTGAGAGTCAGATTGAGCGAGGCACCCGTAGAACAGTCATCGGTACTTGCCCTATTGCGCGCAGCGGATGCCGGGAAGAAGCTCCTGTTGTTCTCACCGTCGGGATTCTCCACCAGCGCTCTCTCGATCGCCGAAACCCAAGGCATCGCGTTGTTCACACTCGATCCCCACGGGCGAGCAATCCCTGAGACAACACATGCGAGAACGGCCTCGCCCGAGACCGAACCGGATCCACCATTTGCTCCTGATGCAGGCGATGAAGAAGACGGCTTGGAGACGTATGCACCTCCGCCGTGGCGAGAAGAGGATGCCGAGCCGGAAGTGGAGGGTATCGACGCAGGTACGTCGGACTGGTCCGATTGCCCTGCTTGTGGATCGACCCATTATCGAAACGCAAAGTTCTGCAAGGCCTGCGGCACGAGACTGCAGACGGATACGAGCCACGTAGACACCCGAATGCGGTGCCGAAACTGCGGAAGCCACGACATCGAAAAACTCAGGTAACCCGCATCTCCTGTCGCGAGCCGACTACAGCTTCTCGGTCTTTCGCCTTGCAGCCCGGGTCTTGCGATCGGCTGCTTCTGTCCCCGTGATCGAGAGCGAAACACCAGCAAGTTCCATGCGTCGCTCGAGGGCGCTGCGGAATCTCTTCGGGCATGTTCCGAATCCAGCGAGCGGCACCGTCTCTCCCCGTGCGAAACGAGCGCGCTCTTCGTCCTCGACACCAACCGGGGGTAGGACGCCGAGCGGCTGACCCGGAATCGCGCCCTGTTCGAGTCGAGTTATCACTCCATTGCCCTCAGGGGAGATCGAGATCCGTATGTACCACGGCAGGAACTCCTCGTTCTCGTCGTAGTCAAGGCTGATGTCGGTGAATGCTTCGTAGGGGATCCGGTATGTGTGATCAACCGGGTCACTCCCAACGACGTAGAAAAGTGCTCGGTCTGACAGCAACCAGAAGATGACGGCACGCTCGGAGTCCCTGCGATCAAGTCCTGCCGCCGAACGGTCAAGCGTCTCATCGCCCACCGTGAGCGGACGAGCCTTCGTCTTGGCTTCACCCCTGCCGAGGTCGAGAACCGTCTGTTTGAATCCATGCAGGATGGGCATGGGGCCAAGCGTAGACCGAGGATCGGGCCCGCCAACCGAAACTGTGATCTCGGTCCGTGCTCGGTGCTCAGCGTTCTGTACTCTGGCCGGATGCCCAATGACCTCAGAGCAACCGGCCACGGACGAGCGTGGTCGTGGTCGCTGTCCGACTGGGACCGGATGTGGCGACCGTCGTGCTGGCTGAACAAGCCACCGAAGCCGCACAAGGCCCACATGTTCCATCTTGTCGCGATCCTTGTCCTCGTTGGATACGCAAACGTCATTTCCAACGAGGTGCTCGACGAGGTCTGGCACATTCCCTTCAACCTCGGAATACTCGGTGTTGCGCTCCTGATCGCCCGTCGTGCAGGCACGACATGGACCACAATGGGTCTTCGCTCCGACCGAGCAGGACGAGGCGTCACGGTCGGAGGCGTCGTGATCGCGATGATCGTCGCTGGGGTGGCGGTCGCCATCGCGATCCCGGCAACCCGTGAGTTGTTCAGAGATGACAGGATCATCGAGCACTCCGTCGGCTGGGGACTCTTCCAGGCGTTCATTCGGATCCCTCTCGCAACTGCTCTCTACGAGGAGGTGCTGTTCAGGGGAGTCGTCTTCGGCATGCTGATTCGGAGACGGTCTCCGCTGGTCGCCGGAATAGTGACATCCATCCTCTTCGGTCTGTGGCACATCCTCCCGACCCTCGACACACTCCAGACCAACCCTGCTGGAGATCTGTTCTCTGGGATCACCGGCTTGGTTGTCGCAATCCTTGGGGCGATCGCAGGAACGTTCGTGGCAGGACTCGGTTTCCTGTGGATCCGACTCTATGCGAACAGCACGTATGCCTCGGTGCTTGCCCATATCGGCACCAATTCAGTTGCGATGCTCGGATCCCTGATCGTCGTCCACCTGCTGTAGGGTTTCTGCCTTCCGAAACCCTACTTCCAGCTTCCGAAAGCGCAGCGTTCTGGTCTCTGGCATCTCGTTTCTGGCATCTGATATCTGGCATCTGTCCAGGCTTGACATCTGGTCCACCACCCGCGAGCATGCTCTCTTCCGGTCCTCGGGGACCGGGCACGCGATAGAGGAGGGTCGATGGACAGGCTGATCACGCCGAACCCATCATCAGTGGCTCCCGCGCGCGCCCGCATGCTGTAACAGCAGCCTCTCCCCCGCTCTCGAGACCCACCAAGGTGACGGCTTCACCGTTCGTGACCCCTGTCTCGCCCCTCGATCCTTCAAGGACCGCCCATGATTCCAGTACGCGCATACTTCAGACTCTTCACCGGATACCTTCGGCCGCACCGCCCCAAGGCGGTGCTGCTGAGCGGCATCCTGCTGATCACGATCGTTCTTCAGCTCGTCAATCCGCAGCTGATCAAGCTCTTCATCGACGATGCAGTTGCCGGGGAGCCAGCATCGGCACTCGTTCCGATTGCGATCGCCTTCATGGTTGTGGCTGTTATCCACCAGCTCCTCGCGGTGTGGTCCACGTTCCTCGCAGAGCAGATCGGCTGGTCGGCAACGAACCAGCTCCGTGCAGATCTGACCGACCACGTGCTCCACCTCGACATGGGATTCCACAAGAGCACGAGCCCCGGAGCGCTCATCGAGCGAATCGACGGTGACGTCACAGCATTGTCGAACTTCTTCTCATCAATGATCATCAAGGTGCTCGGAAACTCGGCCCTGCTGATCGGGATTCTCATTCTCTTGTGGATGGAGACGTGGACGGTTGGTCTGGCGATCACCGTGCTCACGGCCGGCACGTTCCTTGGGCTCTTCCGTCTTCACGGCGTGACGGTCCCGTGGCAGAAGGACATCAGGGCAACCGCGGCCGAATTGAACGGGTTCATCGGTGAACAGATAGACGGGACGGAGGACATCGAGGCCAACGGTGCCACCGGATTCATGCTCTCTCGCTTTGACGCCATCGAACGAAAGTGGCTGCCCCAGGTAGTTCGCGGCTGGACGGGATGGGCGATGATGTGGAGCGCATCCATGGGCCTGTACTTTGCCTCACTCGCCATCGCATTCACCTTCGGTTCCTGGCTGTTCGGCGCAGGAGCGCTCACGCTTGGTTCTGTCTATCTCGTCTTCCAGTACGTCGAGATGGCACACCGACCGATTGAACAGATCAGAGAAGAACTCATCGACCTTCAGAAGGCGGGCGCATCGATCGAACGAGTCGAGGGACTTCTCGCGAGGCAGTCAGCTCTGGTACAACGTGACACCATCGTGCTCCCTGACGGGCCGCTTCCAATCCGGTTCGACGGCGTCACATTCAGATACGACGACGAGGCAGGTGACGAGATCGTCCTCGAGGATGTCTCTTTCGATATCGCCCCAGGAAGGGTTGTTGGTCTCCTCGGGCGAACAGGTTCGGGCAAGTCGACTGTCGCAAGGCTCGTCACCCGGATGTACGAGCCCCAGGGCGGTGCGGTGCGGATAGGCGGATCGGCATCATGGGACATAGACATCGTCAATCTTCGCCACCGCGTCGCAATGGTCACCCAGGACGTGCAACTGTTCAGAGCAACCGTCAGGGACAATCTCACGTTCTTCAATGATTCGATTACCGACGCGGAGCTACACGATGTCATCCACAGACTTGAGCTCGACGAGTGGCTTGCCTCGCTTCCGGCTGGTCTCGATTCGATGTTGGAGTCCGGCAGTGGCGGGCTATCAGCCGGACAGGCCCAGCTTCTTGCATTCACCCGCGTGTTCCTTCGGAACCCTGGAGTGGTGGTGTTGGATGAGGCATCCTCGCGGCTCGATCCTGCAACCGAGGCACTACTCGAGCGGGCGGTTGACCACTTGCTCGAGAACCGGACTGCGATTCTCATCGCTCACCGTCTTGCCACCGTGTCGCGAGCGGATGACATCGTGATCCTCGAAGACGGCAGGGTCATCGAGTGCGGCGAGCGTGTATCTCTCGAGAGAGACCCAGAATCGAAGTTCTCACGTCTCCTTGCGACGGGAATGGAGGAGGCCCTGGTATGACCGGCTCACCAACTCCTACCTACATCCGAGTGATGTTCCGGATGATCCGCCAGCAGCCAATCAGATACAGCTTTGCGCTGCTTCTTTGGGTCTCCATCTGGACGATGCCGATCCTCGTCGGGCTCGTATCGGCCGAGTACTTCGACGCTCTCACACAGGGAATGGAGGTCAACACCCTGACACTGCTCGTCGCTGCACTGCTGGCTTACGCGCTCACACGGTCGGTGTTCATCTTCATGGCGATGCGCAACCACGGATCCCTGCTCTTCAGGGCGGCTGCGACCATCCGAAAGAACCTACTCGTGCGGATCTACGAATTGCCGGGAGCAGCGGGACCCAGCGAGACGCCCGGCGAGATGGTGAGCAGGTTCCGTGATGATGTCGAGCATGTGATCGAACCGTTCGACCTCTTCGTCGACTTTGTCGGGGCGTTGGTGGCCGGAACGATTTCTG